>CAYNZS010000115.1:0-12408 GCA_964401695.1 uncultured Nitrospirales bacterium | reverse complement strand
AGAACACATACGATAAAAGATAAATTCCCTCAACTATAAATCAAACCACTAGTACAACGAGAGGAACACCGTGTTGCACTTAGAGCTTGAATCCAGGAAAAACCCTAATCTTTGACTCAAAATACGCGGAATTGATACTATCTTGGCCACTCTCCGTCCCGCTACATTATTTTCGAGGTATTCTCTTCCCATGGAAAACTTCCGTTGTAGCGTCTTAGGGGCGTTCGCCGCCCCCGCGATACTGCTTCTCCTCGCTTTGGCTCTGACGGCTTGCGAACAGGGCGACCGAGTCGAAATCACAGACGAATCCACCTATTCAGAGCACAGGCGGCCCCAAAAACTCGATGTCCCCAGCGCGGGACGGTTTCCCTCGAAAGCGCGGACTGCGGCGATGGCCTCTCCAGCGGGCTCGGGGGCGGATGGGGGCTTCCATTTTCACTGGGAAAAACCCGAGGGCTGGGAAGAATTACCTCCTACCCAATTCCGCACAGCCAATTTTGCGGTCGGAGCTAACGGCGAAGGCGAGTGCTACCTCAGTATGAGTGGGGGCGCCCTGTTCGACAACGCCAATCGCTGGCGTGGCCAGATGGGTCTCGATTCTTACACGAAGGAAGAATTCGACAGCCTAAAGCGTTTCGATATATTAGGAGGTAGCGCCCTCCTCCTGCGTTTGGAAGGGGCCTACAGCGGAATGGGTGCGAACGCGCAACCTGGATTTCAGTTGCTTGGCATGATGCTTGAACTGAACGGCACGGGAGTATTCGTCAAGATGGTGGGCCCTGCCGAATTGGTGAAGGCCGAGGAGAGGAACTTTATAAGCTTCATCGGATCCCTCCAGGCCGAAGGCAACGGCGCCCATGGCGGCACGACCGTTGCCCCGGCCGCGGCCTCCGGTGTCGAACTACCTGCCGACCACCCGCCGATAGGACCGTCCGCGGCCCCAGGCCCCGTGGCGGGCTCTGTCGAAGACGCTCAACGCGGCCAAGGCTACGCGTGGAAAGCGCCCGAAAGCTGGCTTCGCCTGCCCAACCGCTCGATGCGCCTGGTCACCTACCGGGTAGGCGAGTTCAGCGAAATCTATGTAACCCCCTTGGGCCGCGAGGCGGGGGGCGAGTTGGCCAACATAAACCGGTGGCTCGGCCAATTCGAACAATCGGCGGTTTCGCAAGCCGGACTGGACACCATGCCGCGCGTTTCACTACTCGGTAAAGAAGTCGCTTTTCTCGAGGTCTCCGGAACCGGCACCGACATGCAAGGCGCTGCCATCCCAGGTCAAAGCATGCTCGGAGCGGCCTACACGTCGCCTTCCGGAAGCCTTTTCATCCGCATGACTGGCCCCTCGGCCGAAGTGGCGGCCCAGCGCGACGTCTTTGTGGCGTTCTGCGCTTCCTTTACACGCGCCCCATAGCGGGCATCAGGACGAATCGATTTCATGAAAGAACTCGCTCAGAAAGTGTTCAAATTTTACGCATCCTACGGCGTCGCCGTCGTGATGCTGCTCCTCCTGTTCACGCTGACTCTTCTCGGAACTCTCGAACAGGTGAACCAATCGCTCTTCGACGTCCAGAAGAAGTACTTCACATCCATCGCGCTGGTCCACCACCTCGCCCTGCCCGGCCTCGCGTTCAAACTTCCCCTTCCCCTGCCCGGCGGATACCTCGTCATGTCACTGCTATTCGGCAATCTCATCTGCGGCGGCCTGATTCGCAGCCGCAAATCGAAATACACCGTGGGCATCCTTATCGCACATGCCGGCATGATCATTTTGTTCTTGGGCGCGCTGGTCACCTTCAAATGGGCCGATCACGGAAACATGCTTCTATGCGAAGGCGAATCGGCTGACGAATTCGTCAGCTACAACAAATGGAACATAGAGATCGTCAAAGCGGGAGCGGGACGCGAGACGCTGGCGATCACTCAGGAAAGCTACATAGGCCTCGGGGGCGATCGCTCGCGCACTTTCTACTCGAAAGCGCTTCCCTTCGACCTCGAAGTGCGGGGCTATGCGCGCAACAGCAGGCCGGTCGAGACTGCGACGACCGCAGGCGACCGTGTGGTAGACGGATACCGCCTAGAGGCCCGGCCGCTCGAAGACAAGGAACCCCAAAACCAGCCGGGGGCCTACGTCGTCATCACCAACAAAGAGACTGGCGAAGAGACCGGCGGCATCATTTGGGCCGGCTACATTGAACACACCAGCGGCGGCTGGGTCAAGAGCGATCCACTGACCGTACGGAGTGGCGACGATGCCTATACCATCGGCTTAACCAAGAAGCGGTGGCCCGTGCCCTTCGAGATTCGGCTCGACGATTTCATCAAAGACATGCATCCAGGCACGGGAATGGCCGCCAACTACGAGAGCGAAATCACCAAGTTTGAAGACGGCCAGGAAGAAAGAAGCCGGATTTACATGAACCATCCCCTGCGGCACAAAGGGTACACGCTCTTTCAAGAATCCTTTCAAGAATACCCCGACGGCACGCAATACTCGCAACTCGCTGTCTGGCGCAATCCGGCGGATCAGTGGCCTTTGTACTCATGCATCGTCATGAGCGTGGGCCTCCTGTTTCACATGGTTCAGAAACTCCTGAAATACATGAAAGTGGAAAGTGAGAGGCGAGCGGCATGAGACATTCGATTCGTATTCCGATACTCGCATTGTCCCTGAGCGCCCTTCTATGGAGCGCGCCGGGCGAGGCCGCAAAAGCAGTGCACAGCGCCGGCCAGTGGGACAAAGAAACCATCGAATTGTTCCGCTCCATCCCCATCCAGGACGGTGGCCGGGTGAAACCGCTCGACAGTTTCGCGGCCTTCAAGATGCTGAAGATCAACGGCATGCGCAAGCTGAACCTGACGGACCTGGGCTCTTTCGAAAAGACCATGGCCCGGTTTACGCGAAAGGACATTCCGCAACTAAAACCCATGGAGTGGTTCCTCGACCTGCTCTTCTACCCCGAGGAAGCCAAAGAGTACAAGACCTTTTGGGTCGAGAATACCGAAGCGCTTACGCCGCTGGGTCTGCCGCCTCTCGCCAAGCGCTGGGGAAGGTACAGCTACAATCAACTCGCGCCCCACCGCGCGGAAATTTTCCGCTTGGCAAAGTCGTACGCCGGTATCAATGCCGTAAAACGCGACGCCACCCAAAACCAAATCCTCAATCTCCGCACGAATATTGACGAGTTCGAGATGATTATCTATTTCTTCGATTTCGGGCGCCAGCACTATCACATGACCGGCAGCAGCCTGCTCGAAGAGATCTACGGTGCCCAAGATGAGCTCTGGCTCCATGGCATCCTCGCCAAAGCCCCCGCGTTGCGCGAGAGCTTGCAGGCTCTCTCGACTCTGAAAGACGAGATGGAGCCCGCCGCCTACCAGGAAGAGTCCAAGGCTTTTGCGAAGTTCTTCCAGCCACTGGATTTCGCTACCCAGTCGGCGGTCGCCTTAACCCTCTTTCCACCCAAAGATCACGAAGACGCCGAGTGGCGTGCGCCCGCCGACCTCGTCTATCTCAATTTCAATGCAGCAGAGGGGCAGAGCACTCAACTCGAAGAACTCGCCACCCTCGAGCGCATGGCCAAAGCCGCCGAAGCGCACAACGCCATTGCGTTTCTTAAAGAAGCGCAGGCCTTTCACAGCAGCACGGTCGCTCTGGCGAAAGAGCGCGGCGAGTACGGCAAAGTGCTCACCGAAGTGCGTTTCTACAAGCGCAAATTCTTCTTCTTCGCGCAGTGGCTGTTTGTGCTGAGCTTTGTCGTTGTCGCCATATCGTGGCTCAACCTCAAAGGGAAGGTATTCTATCGCGCGGGCTGGGCCGCCGTTTCCTTGCCCTTGATCCTGCTCACCATGGGCATCGTATACCGCTGCATCATTCGTGGCCGTCCACCGGTCACCACACTGTACGAGACTCTCCTATTCATCACCGCCGTAGCGGTGGCTGTGGGGTTGTTCATCGAGTTCATCAACCGGCGGCGGCTCGCCCTGTCGCTCGCCTCGTTCTTCGGTGTGGTTGGCACTTTCTTGGCGAACCGGTACGAGATCATGGAAAAGCAAGACACCATGCCCGAACTGGTCGCGGTACTCGACACCAATTTCTGGCTGTCCACCCATGTGACCACCATCAGCATCGGGTATGCCGCGGGCCTGCTGGCTGGCGGCATCGCCCATGTCTACATCGTCGGGCAGTTGCTCGGCGTCAAGTCAAACGACCAAGCCTTCTACAAGGGCATCACCCGAATGGTCTACGGCGTCATCTGCTTCACCTTGCTATTTTCCGCCGTTGGCACCGTCCTGGGCGGCATCTGGGCCAACTACAGTTGGGGCCGCTTCTGGGGCTGGGACCCCAAAGAAAACGGCGCCCTCCTTATTGTCCTGTGGAACCTGGCCATACTCCATGCGCGCATGGGAGGATATATCCGCGACCTCGGCATGAACATGGCCGCCGTCGCCGGCGGCGTGGTCGTAGCCTTCTCGTGGTTCGGCGTGAACCTCCTGAACACTGGCCTTCATACCTATGGGTTCACGGCCGGGATCAGCGGAAGCCTGAACATCTTCTATACCATCGAGGCCTTTACCCTTCTTCTCGGCCTCGGCGTATTCGTCCGCCAACAAGCTCTCAAAGCCGCGAGAAAAGAACTCCAAGCCGGCGGATGAGAAGCTCGCACATCGATGGGCCGCCGCGACGGCTCATCGAAAATCCAGAATCGCGGCGCGCGCCGAGTCTTGCCTCCTCCTTCCGCTACACGCTATGATAGCCAGCCGCCAGCGGGCAAGCCATCCGACCACCAACCGGAACACAGTGGGAGAACCTTCCGTGACTGAAACAATGACGAGTTGGACATCAATCGAGCAGGAAAAGTGCAACCAGTGCGGCCTGTGCGTGACACGATGTCCGGGCAACTACCGTGAAGAGAACGATACCGTCATGGCCAACGCGCGCCTGGAAACGTGCAGCCTCTGTGGCCATTGCGTAGCGCTTTGTCCCACTGGGGCCATTGCCCACGACCGGATGGACATGGAGAACTTCTTGCCTATCGACCACAAGATGGAAATTGACAGCGGCGACTTCTTCGACTTCGTGCGCGCCCGGCGCAGCGTACGCCACTTCAGAGACGAGCCGATCCCCCGCGCGGACCTCGAGCGCCTGGTCGATCTCTGTCGTTACGCGCCAACCGGAGCCAATAAGCAAAGCGTCGAGATACTCGTCTTTCAAGACCGCGAGAAAATCGCAACCCTCTCAAGCCTGACCGTCGATTTCTATGTCGAAAGGGGCGAACGCATCGAGCGGGCCGTCAAAGCGCTCGAGGACGAGGGCAAAGAGATCCCGCCCGACCTCCAGGCAGAAGCCGCGCGCAGCGGCCTCGGGCGCGGCCTTGTCTTCGGACGCAGCCTCGGAAAAGACGTCATCTTCCACCGAGCCCCGGCCGTCATGATCTTCCATTCCCCACTGAACCCCAGCACCCCCAAAGACGACTGCGTCATCGCCGCTCAGACTACCGTTCTCGCCGCCATGACGCTGCGCCTCGACACCTGCTACATCGGCCTCTTCGACCGCGCCGCCAGAGAGGGTTATCCTCCGGTCCTCGAAGCCTTGGAACTGCCCGAAAAACACACAATCGGAAGCGTCATCGTGCTCGGCTACCCGAAGATGAAGTTTCAGAAGACGGTTGATCGCCGACCCATGCCCGTGCGGTGGGAGTAGCCTTGCCAGCCAATCCGGGCCACTCGTGCTCGGAAAGAGCAGGATGAAAAGGCGCCAGCACGATAGCATTCTTAGCGCACGGCGAACTAAAATCAACCGATCAAGTGTTGGATCAGTGGTAGCGCTCCGGCTTGAGCGCTTCGGGTTCCTCTGAGACAGAGAATTCCCTAGCTAGCCCGGACATCTCACCGGGCTGGAGGCCTTTTTCGAGTTTGGGCTGAGTTTGCTGTACAACCAAGGTTGGAATCGCCGTCGCGGACGGCGCTGGAGGCGATAGTCGTGGATACTTACCGTGAGATCATCCGGCTAGCTGGCGAAGGGCAACCGTGCGTACTGGGCCTGATCGTATATACGGAAGGCTCGACGCCGCAGAAAGCGGGCGCGAAAGGCTTGCTTCTCGGCTCCGGTTCCCAGTATGGGACGATTGGCGGTGGCATGGTCGAGGCGAAGGGCCTCGATATGATGCGCGCCGCTTTGTCCGGGGCGCCGCCGGAGATGATGGAGATGCGGCTGGACGACCATTATAGCCGCAAAGCGGGCCCCATCTGCGGCGGCCTGATGCGCATCCTCATCTTCAAGCCCTGCGACGATTCGGTCGAGGCCTACCGCCGTGCCAGCGAGGCTCATCGCGCGGGACAGCGGGGCGCCTTGGTCACGAACATTAGCGACGACTCCAACGCCCCTGGCCACGCGGTCTGGGTGTCCGAAGACGATCCGAACGGGTCCTACCCGATGACCGCTTTGGCCTTAAAGAATTGCATCCGCGGCGAGGTTCCGCGGCGAGTGACGACCGACGCTGGCGGCGAAGTCTTTGTCGAACCGCTCATCGGTCCGCCGCGCCTGCTCATCGTGGGCGGAGGCCACATCGGCCAGGACCTCGCGCACCGCATGGCGACGCTGGGGTTTTCCGTGACGGTCACCGACGACCGGCCCGAATTTACACAACGCGGACTCTTCCCGGAAGGGGTCACGGTAATACAGGGGGCCGTGGGCGAGGTCATCGACGAATTCCCGAAGGGCCACGACGCCTACATTGTGCTCGTATCGAGGGGTCACGGTCTCGATGCCCTGGCACTGGACGCATGCATCCACTCGGATGTCGCCTATCTTGGCATGATCGGCAGCGAGCGCAAGGTTCAGCTTCTCCGCACAGATTTTCTCGATGAAGGACTCGCCACCCGGGAAGAATGGGACCGCATATTGGCGCCGATCGGGATCGATGCGGGCGCGGTTACCGTGCCGGAAATTGGATTATGCATCGCGGCGCAACTGGTTGCAGCGCGCAGGAAGGGCGCGGCCGCGCTCGCCGAGGGCCTTCGAATCAGTCTCAAGGGTGGATAGGCGGTAGCTCGGGCTTCGGTTGGAAGATGTCTCTGCGCAAACTGCTCCTTTCGCGCGAGAACGCTGAAGCGCAAAGGGGATAAGAATAAAAATGTCGCTTCAACATCAATATTGGCGGAATCTTGTTCGCGTCTTTGCGGCTTAAAATGAAGAAAAACAATTCGCGCAAGAAACACCAGCCGAAGGGACAAATCATCCTCTACGAAGATAGGGATATCCTCGTAGTGGACAAGGCCCCTGGCCTATTGACCATGGGCACGAGCCGGGAGAAGGTAAAGACGGCCTACTACGCGCTGACGGACTACGTGTGCAAGGGGAACCCGAAGTCACGCAAGCGTGTGTACATCGTACACCGGCTGGACCGGGAAGTCTCTGGGATCTTGGTGTTTGCTAGGTCCGCGGCGGCGAAGAAGGCCCTGCAAGCGCAATGGGCCAGCGTTGAGAAACACTACCTGGCCCTAGTCCATGGCGCCCCCCCGGACTCCGAGGGCACGTTCAGCTCCTACCTGCTCGAACACGGTGTCCACAACGTGCACTCGACCACGAATACAAAGCGGGGCAAGCTGTCCCACACGGCCTACAAAGTTCTCGGGCAATCGCAGGGCGTTTCGTTACTGGACATCAACTTGCTGACAGGGCGCAAGCACCAGATCCGTGTGCACCTGTCGGAAAACGGCCTGCCCATCGTCGGTGACATGAAATACGGCGCTGAAAGATCCGGCGCGCGGCGGCTGGCGCTTCACGCGAAGTCGTTGGAGTTGGAACATCCGCACAGCGGCAAGCCGTGTTTTTTCGAGACCCGGATTCCGCATCTCTTCTCACGGATCTTGGGCTAGGAACACGAGCCGGGATATCTCGGCGCTCTCCTTTCTCACCACGAAAGGCGCGAAGATCACGAAGAACCGCGCTATGCGCCTAACCCGGATATCTCACGCCGAGTCTTGGTGGTGAAGGATGTGCTCGCAGGCGCGCACCGTAAGCGCCATGATGGTCAGCGTATGATTCTGGTAGCCGACGGACGGATAGCACGCCCCGTCGGTGACGTAGAGGTTTGGAACGTCCCAGCACTGGCAGTACGGGTTGACTACAGACGTCTTAGGGTCGTCGCCCATGCGCGCGCCGCCCGTTTCGTGGATGGCCGCGCCCGGAAAAAAGGTCCCGTTCTCTCGCATCACCATGGGCTTCAACAGCTTGAATATGAGCCCCTGCACTCCGCGGGGAACTCGCCCGCCACCTTCGCGAAGGGCGAAGCCCATGTCCTTCGCGGCCCGTTCCATGGTTTCGCTCATGTGCGCGGCCATCCTGCGTTCGTTTTCACGGTGGCGAACGTCGATATGCGCCACGGGGATGCCCCACGCGTCCTTCTTTTTGGGGTTCACGGTAATCCGATTCTCGTAGCGCGGCTCCATCTGGCCGAAGGCCAGCATCCACCAGTTCCGGCTCGTGGCGTCACACTGGATCCCATACCCGCCAACGAAGTCGACGCCGTCCTGAGGGCCAATTTCAGGGCGAACGAACTTCGGTATGTACATCGAGTAGGTGCCGAGATCGTAGGGGTCCGAACTGGGCTTCGTATATCCCGTCCCATCCGCCTTAACCATGTCCTTGAACTCGCCGGAGACCACGCCGCCCTTGCCGACCAAGATATGGTCGCTGATATAGTGGCCCAAGACCCCCGAACTGGCCCCGATGCCTCCGGGGTGTTTGGTGCAAGCCGAATTCAGGAGAAGCCGTGTGCTCTCGAAGGCCGAAGCGCACAGCACAACCGTATTCGCGAACACCTCCTTTCGCGCCTTCGAGATCCGGTCGCGATAGGCCACCCCCCGAGCGCGCCCGGTCTCGCCATCGATCAAAATGCGCTCGACAACCGCGTCGGCCTGCAACACAAGGCGCCCCGTCTTCTGCGCGCGCGCCAAGGGAATGGGGATTCGGTCGGCGTTGTGCACAGCGACCCGACTACGTATCGTCTTGAGCCCGGCCCGTTCCGTTGCCAATTTCGCGAAAACCTTGCTCGTCCCCGGGGTCGGAGTACCCGGCTCGACGTGGCCATCCGGCAGATTCTCGATGCCATTGCGCTCTCCAACAACGCGGATCGTGTCTTCGACCTTGTCGTAACAAGACTCAAGGTCCGCATAGCGAATGGGCCAGTCGCCCCCCGCGCTCTCGTCGAGGTCCGGCCGGTGAAACTCGAAATCCGACATGCGGAACGAAGCCCGGGCCCAGGTGTGCAACCGTCCCCCTACCTGCCTTCCCCGGAACCAGAGAAACGGCGCGCCCGGGGCGGTCGTGTAGGGATTTTGCCGGTCGTTGACATAAAATTGACTCAACCCAGCGCCAAAACTGCCCCCTAGCCTCGCCTGAATTTTCTGGCCGCGCAACGCAAACCCAAGCCGAGACCACATGTTCATGACGACCGGTTTCTGCTCGGGCGGAAAATCCACTGCTTCGTCGATGGCGCGGCCAGCCTCGAGAACAATAACGTTCATACCGCCTTCGGTGAGTTCCTTCGCCGCCCAACTCCCCGCGGCCCCAGAGCCCACAACGATAGCGTCAAAGACTGTCGTTACTACATCCAAAACAAAATACCTCCTAAGTGAAAGTGCTCAAGGCGATGCCGCCAAGCTAACCCAGTTATTTCACCGCTTTTCTACTGCGACGGCGGACAAGGCCATGCCGGCCTAATCGGCACCACGATCAGGCCCCCGCCTTTGTCAGCGTTTCCATTTGCTCGCCGGTCAGCTTGACCGCGGAAGTGCCCAGGTTCTCTTCCATCTGTTCGACGCGGCTCGCGCCCATGATGGGAATGATATCCTGCTGTACCATCCAGGCAAGGATAACCTGATTAAGCGTGGCGCCGACATCTTTGGCGACCGAGCGCAGGGCTTCCATGCGGATGTCGGAATCGACGTGCCGGTACTGCTTCGGAAGTTCGCGGTCTTCGCGCGTGTACGCGCCGCTGAGAAGCGGGGAGTAAGCCAGCAACGGCAATCCATGGTAGCGGCAGTATTCGAGCAGTTCGCGGTTCGCGGATTGCTGCCCGCCGAACCGGGCGCCTGTATTCGAGCGCAGATAGGTGAAGCGTTGCTCGACCCCGGCATGGCGCGGGAAGCCGTTGTTGAGGCTTATCCAACGGGCCTCCTCAAGCCGCCACGCTTTGACGTTGCTCGCGCCAATGCAGCGAACCTTCCCCGCCTTGACCAGTTTGTCCATCGCACCGAGTTGCTCCTCGAGCGGCGCCTCCCGGTCGTCCCGGTGCGTGTAGTACAAGTCGATCGTATCGATGCCCAGGCGCTTAAGACTCTTCTCGGCTTCGCGCTCGATACACGCCGCGCTCGACGACATAGGCACGTCCTGATAAGCAATCCCCACTTTAGTGGCAACGACAATCTGGCTCCGGTTATTGCGATCTTTCATCCACCTGCCCAGCAGGGCCTCCGACTCGCCGCCCTTCCCGCCCTCGGCCCATGCGGCGTAAAAGTTGGCGGTGTCGAGAAAGTTGCCTCCACCCGCCGCATATCGATCCAATATGGCGTACGCCGTGGCTTCATCGACGCGAGTACCGAAGTGGTCCGTGCCGAGGCACATGGCGCTAATATTCAACTCACCGTCAATTCCTAGGCTTATCCGTTTCATGCGATCCTCCGGTCAGGGTCGTCAATCAGAAATCAAACTCACAGGAATGAAAAGAAGACGCGCATGATCTGGCATCGCCAAGATCGCTCAACGCCAAGTCTTTTGACTTTATCACGCAATTCGATGAATTACAATTCAGCCGCGGCTCGCGGCCGAAGGGAAAGCAACATCCCCCTTGATCTCCCTTCAAAGGGGGACTCTGGGCGGTCCGAGGGGCTGAACTCCAAATACAGCGTCGCTATTCGTGGACGATGACGCCGCGCGCGTTCTGGCCGTTGAGCATATCCTCGAAGGCTTGTGGCGCCTCGTCGATGGTGTAGGTCTTCGTGATCATGCCTTCGAGATCCAGCTTGCCCGCCGCATACAAATCGAGCATCCTCGGGAAATCGACACCGGGATTCGCGCCGCCGTACATGCAGCCGCACAGCGTCTTCGCGAACAGGGGAAAGGTAAACGGATCGAGACTGAACTTATCGGCGATTTTGCCCATGCCGACGACAGTGCATTTGCCGCCGTTCCGAGTCGCCGAATAGGCCTGCTGCACCACAGACGCGAGCCCAATGGCTTCGAACGCGTAGTCCGCGCCCCGCCCGTTCGTTAGCCCCTTGATCTCCCGCGCCACCTTATCGTGGGCTTTGACGAGGTGAGTCGCGCCGAATCTCTTGCCCATCGCTAACTTGTCTTCGTTCAGGTCGACGGCAATGATACGTTCCGCGCCAGCCAACACGGCCCCCTGAATCACCGAAATCCCAACGCCGCCACAGCCGAAGACCACTACAGACGAGCCCGGTTCCACCTGCGCTGTATTGAGGGCCGCCCCAACGCCCGTTGTCACGGCGCAGCCCACCAGCGCCGCCACCTGCATGTTGATGCCCGGATCAATAGGGACCACGCACATGGCGGGAGTCACCACGTATTGGGCCATGCAGCCCATCCCGCTCATGACTGGCACATCCGTGTCACCGTCGTGCAGGCGGTGCGTTCCGTCCAACTGCGACCCCGACCCAAGGATATTCTTCTTCTCGCACAGGTAGGCCTCGCCCCGCAGGCAATGGAAGCAATCCCGGCAGTTGGGCACGAAGGCAAGGACCACATGGTCGCCCGGCTTTACGTTTGTCACGCCCTCGCCGATTTCTTCGATGATCCCCGATCCTTCATGGCCAAGCGCCATAGGGTAGGAATTGGGAAAAGTATCGTTCACGATGGACAAGTCGGAATGGCAAACTCCGGTGGCCGACATTTTGATCTTCACTTCGCCGGCCTTCGGGGGATCCAGCGTCATTTCTTTCACTTCGATCTTGTCCTGTTCCGGAGCGAATACGACTTTCATAAGAAGATACACTTTCCTTGTTGGCGACTCCCCCGCGCGGAACGGCAGACGTCGAAAACATATCCGCGGCGAGTTCGCGATGATTTTGATGGCGATCTTCGTGGAGTTAATCAGAAACCCGCTGGCGATTCAAGGTTTCTCGCGTAGCAGGCCTACCCGGTGGTCTCACCGCTCCCCGCATGGCCGTCGTGCCGCGCTCTTGCGTACGGGCCTCCAAAAAGGTAGGGTTTGCGTTGCGCGCAAACCGACGGGGTGGGCGCGGCCGTCGCCTGGCAAAAAGGTGTGGCCCGACCTGGGAAGCCGGATTCAAAGTGCCGCATTGGGCACAACGCGAAATGCTATCCGTCCGCCAGCTAGTGGTTTGATTTATAGTTGAGGGAATTTATCTTTTATCGTATGTGTTCTC
>CAYNZS010000114.1:0-12434 GCA_964401695.1 uncultured Nitrospirales bacterium | reverse complement strand
AACCCGGCCACGAGGGGCCCACCCTCATCTCGCGCACAGCTTCCTGGCGCACTCCCACATTCGTACTTTTGGACAATAAAAAGCTATGGGATCAAAAGTGTGTCTTAGGAGTAACGACGAAGCAATCTACTCCGCTCGTTGTTCGGCGTCTTGCCTATCCCCCCGCCATCGTGATTAAATTGTCCGAACCGGTCTTGGAGGACGGCGTTTATGGCGCGGGTCGAGTTGCGGAATGTTCGGAAGGTCTATCCCGGCGGGGTGGTCGCCGTCAAGGATGCGAGCTTGTCTATCGCGGACGAGGAATTCGTGGTCCTCGTTGGGCCTTCGGGCTGCGGGAAGTCTACAACGCTGCGAATGATAGCGGGCCTCGAGGAGGTTTCGTCTGGGGAGGTCGAGATAGGGGACCGCGTCGTCAATGACGTGCCGCCGAAAGACCGGGACATCGCCATGGTGTTCCAGAATTACGCGCTGTATCCCCACATGACAGTGTTCAAGAACATGGCCTTCGGGCTCATGCTTCGGAACGTGCCAAAGCCGGAGATTGAGGAACGGGTGGGGGAGGCGGCCCGGATTCTTGGTATCGAGGAATTGCTGGACCGCAAACCGAAGGCGCTTTCAGGGGGGCAACGCCAGCGGGTGGCGGTAGGCCGTGCAATTGTGCGGGATCCGGCGGTGTTCTTGTTCGACGAACCGCTGTCGAACTTGGACGCCAAGCTGCGCGTTCAGATGCGCGCGGAGATCAGCAAGCTGCATAATCGGTTGCAGACGACCATGGTCTATGTGACCCACGATCAGGTCGAGGCCATGACAATGGGCGACCGGATCGTGGTTATGTTGGATGGAGAGATCCAGCAGGTCGCCACGCCGACCGAACTGTACCGCAATCCAACGAACAAATTCGTGGCCGGGTTCATCGGGAGCCCTCCGATGAATTTCTGCGATGGGCGGCTCGTGGGAGACAACGGGAGTCTTCGATTTCAGAGCGCAACGGGCGGCGTCGAACTCGTAGTGGACCCGGCGCATCAGATTGCGCTGAAGGGCCATGTTGGCGAGGCCATCGTTTTCGGGATTCGCCCAGAGAACCTGCTTGAGAATGAGAGGCAAGTCGCCATAGCGGGCCGCAGCTTGACGGCTAACGTCGAGGTAGTCGAGCCTATGGGCGCGGAGACGCACTTGTATTTGGAGGTCGGCGGGAGCGCCTTCGTCGCCCGGATTACGGGGGATAAACTTCCCGCGGAGAACGCGGCGCATGTGCTGGATGTGAATATGGCCTCGGCCCACTTCTTTGACGCGCAAACCGAAGAGCGAATTGTCTGAACCGCGTTTCCGCTTCCTTAGTTGTACGGGCTTCCGCTGGTCGATTTGTGTATAGCGCTTTACCCGGCGCGTATGCTATGATTCGCTCCCGTCGGCGCGCAGTTAGGTGTCTATTCTCTGGGCCGCCGGTTCGCGTTGGCTAATGTTCTCGGGGATCTTCAATAGTTATGGCAATCAATAGAATCGCACTCAGTCTTCTGGCCATTGCACTTGTCGCCGGTTGCCGGTCGGGTTCGAACGCTTCGGATCCCCTCGCGGATATGGGTCCACTTGATTCCGCGCCCATTGAGGAAGGCGATTTGCTGCCGGAGCCGGGCCTCCAATCCGCTTCGCAGCAGCGCTTCAGCGACGTGCCGTTGCCCGTGGGTGTCGAGGAGGATTTCGACCGCACGTACATCTTCGAATCAAAAGACTTGCAGATTGGTCGCATGGTATACCGGATAAAGGCCTCCATCGCGGAGGTGGCCCGTTATTACATTCGAGAGGCCGTCCGTTCAGGTTGGGCTTTGGATAGCGTCCTTCAGGCGAACGGCGCGGAACTTGTGTTCCACAAGCCGGCCAAGCGCCTGCAAGTGATGATCCGCGAGAGTGGGATCGGGCGGGGGACGTTGCTTGTCATCCACCTGACCCCAGAGGCTGGCAGCAGGAACTAGAAAACGTTGGAGCGGTAGACTAAGGCCATGGCAAAAAAAGACAGGCTCATCGAGGCCGAAGTGCATCTGGAAGAAGAGCAACAGGGCGACTTCGAGGCGTTTCTCGATCACATAAAAGAAAACCCTTTGCTCTATGTCGTTGGCACGGTTTTCATTGTCATCTGCGCATTGGCAGGGGTTTCTTACCGCCTATACTCCGATGGCGTCGAGCGCAATGGCAATGCCGAATACGCTCGCGCCCTCGATATCGAAGATCCCCTGAAACAAGCGGAATCGCTTGCGAGAGTGGCAGAGGGCGGAACCGCCGTATCCGCCGAGGCCTTGTACCTTAGCGGGGAAATGGCCTTTCGCGGGTCCGATCTCGAGAAGGCCGAAGCGGCCTTTACGCGGTTGCGCGAAGAATTTCCCGATTTCGAATTCACTCCGGACGCCATCGAAGGCTTGGGTTATATCGAAGAGGACGCGGGCAACTACGGCGAGGCCATCACCAAGTATCAAAAGGTACTCGACAAGTTTCCCGGTTCGTTTGCGGGGCGCCGGCAGTCCTTCAACATCGGCAGGAGCAGCGAGCGGGCCGGCGAGATCCAAGAAGCTATCGACGCTTACCGCGATCAGTTGACGGCGTTCCCCGAGTCGAATGTCGCCAGACGGGCTCAGAACGCGTTGAACCGGCTGCGCGAAAGTAACAGCGACCTCTTTTCCGAGGAGGTCGCGGGGACCGACAGCGAGTTACTCAGTACACTCGAATCGGCTTTCGAATCGGTAGAAACAACCTCGGCCGAAGACTCAACCTCGGAGGAGTTGGCTGAAACGGCGGACGAGGCCCCGGCCGAAACGACAGCGGAAGGTGTCACTCCGGAAGATCCTACGGAAGCCGAAGCGGTCGATACAGATGCGTCAGCCGCGGACGCAACGGCGAGCGAAGACGATTCGCCTGCGTCTGAGCCGGAAGTCTCGGTTGAGCCTTCGGAAACGCGTTAGCTAGCCGCGTTGTCGAGCACAAGTTCGAGTCCGTCCTCAAGCCCGAGGAACTGCGTATCCAACACAGCTCGCGATTTTTCATTGTTCAACGAGACGTCCAATGGCCGCTCATCCCGGCCTGGAATCGCCGCCGGATCGTTCGCTACGACCAAGCCCGGATCGTAGCCCATTCGACCGGCGATTCGCCGAACCATCTCGCAACGGTCCAGCGCTTCATTCCCCGCGAAATGCAGAATCCCCGCATAGCCGTTCGAGGCCAACTCCAGCAGCGCGCATCCCAGAGTAAGGACATCGATAGGCGAGCGAATCTCGTTCTCTGGGATCCCTACCTGCTCGCCGGCGGCCAATTTCGGAATCATCCAGTCCAAGAACGAGTTCCCCGAACCTAAGGCCGGCAGTCCCATCACGAGTGCGGTTCGGGCGGCGACCGCTCTGCTCGATGAATCCAGCACACTCTGTTCGCCCGCCACCTTTGTTTGCCCGTAGAAATTCACCGGCGCAGTAGCGTCCGTTTCGGCGTACATGCCCCGCTTGCCATCGAAGACATTGTCCGACGAGACAAACACCATCTTCGCGCCGCGTTCAGCGCTCAACGCCGCCAGCCGCGCCGTTGTCTCCACATTTGCTTGCCGCGCCTCGTCCTTGTGTGCCATGCAATGGTCGATACCCGCGATGGCGGCTGCGTGAATCACCGCGTCGGGAGCGACCGAATCCATTCGACGCGTCAACTCCGCCTTGTCATTCAAGTCAAACCGGTGCCAAGCCTCTCCCGCGAAGCGTTTCAGCGTGGCGCCCCGCGAAAAGGCATGGACCTCCCAGTCGCTGCCAGCTTGGGAAATAACGCTGCCCGCGACAAACCCCGTAGCCCCTGTCACAACCAATCGCCGCATGTCTTTGCTCCTTACTGTCGCCTACCGGGCTAGCCCTGCTCGGGGCGTGGATCTCGAAGCATCAAATCCGCGATAGCGTTTCGCGGGTCTGCTCCTTCGTACAATATTCGGTACACCTGACGCGCGATGGGCATTTCCACACCTTCCCGCTTCGCCAGCGCGTTCGCCGAGTGGGCGGTTTTTGCGCCCTCGGCGACCATGGGTGACGCGGCAAGCGCCTCCTCGACCGACATCCCCTTCGACAGCCGCTCGCCAAGCGCGTGATTCCGCGAGTGGCGGCTCGAGCAAGTTACAATCAGGTCGCCCATTCCGCTGAGCCCCGCGAAGGTTATGGGGTCGGCGCCCATCGCGGAGCCGAGCCGCGACATTTCAGCCAAGCCGCGCGTAATCAGCGCCGCTCGCGCGTTGTCCCCCAGGTCGAAGCCGTCACAGATCCCCGCCGCAATTGCTATCACGTTCTTCAGGGATCCTCCCAACTCCACCCCCAAGACATCGTGGCTCGTATACACACGGAACGCATCGCTGTTGAATGCCGCCTGAACCGTCTGCGCGATTTCGGTGGACTCGTTGGCCGCCACGACGAGCGAAGGCCGGTCGCGCGCAACCTCTTCCGCGTGGCTCGGACCGGAAATGACAGCCACCGGCACATCGCCGCTTGTCTCCCGGATCACCTGGTGCATGCAGTACAGGGTGCCGTTCTCGACGCCCTTCGCCACGCTGACGCGAATCGTTTCCGGATTGAAGGGATAGCGCTCGGTAATCAAGCGCATGACATGGGAGGGCACGGCGAGTATCGCCATTTCGGCAGACGGATCGATATCCGTGGAAATCTCCACCGATTCTGGGATCGAGACGCCCGGAAGAAATACCGGGCTTTCCCGCGTTTCGCGCAACGCGTCCAGGCCGTCTTCCTCCCGGCACCAAAGACGGACCTGGTGTTCGTTCAGCGCCAGCAGGCGCGCCAACGCGAGCCCCCAGCTTCCCGCTCCTACAACTTGTACGTACATACGCTACACATTTCCGCCCTGCGCGTCCATGCGATCATCGGCTGCCTCAAGGTTTGTAAGATATCGAAGGCTAATCGATAAAGATCAACGCGTTGGAGAGTTCATCCTCATCGTTCGAGGTTCGGGGCAGGACGCTGGCGAGGCGTTCGCCCGCTTGCCGGGTCACTTCGCAGATGGCGGTAGCGGTGTCGCCTTCTTGGATGCCTTCGACGAGGACCTGGCAAAGTTCATCCAAAGAGGATTGCCCAAGTTTATCTATAACTTCCTGGTCGCCAACAATGGCGGCCATGCGTTCGAAGAGAGAAACGTAGACGAGAACGCCGCCGGCTCGTCCGGTGTGGTGGACACGCTGGTCGTAGAAGGTTTTCTGCGCCATGTCAGTGACTTCGTCGGTCATCTCTTTGCGCGGGGTGAACACGCGCCGGAGCCAGCCCGTATAGGTGGCGACAAACGCGCCAACGAGGAAGCCGGTGACCACGGCGATAGCAAGAAGGGGCAATTCGTAGCGGCTCAATGTCGTGCCCCACTGTGCTTCGTCCGTACCCTGAATGCTGAGTGCGAACCACACGGCTACCATCGCGATGGTTCCGAACCAGAGGCCCACAATGTCCTCGGCGCGGTCGTAGCGGCCCGAGGCCGTAGCGATCACAGGCACAATCTCCACGTGGGTTTTCGATTCCGCCGCGGTGACGGCCTCTTCGATACGCGCCGTTTCCTGGTCCGTGAAAACCTTGGATGCTCTCTTCATTGCAGTCGTCCGTTTACCATGACCCGGAAGCGCCGCCTCCGCCAGAAAATCCGCCGCCGAAAGAACCGCCAGAGAACCCGCCGCCTCCGCTTCGGCTATTGCGCATCGCGCTGTAGAGAAAGTAGCCCAGTACACTGAACACGGCGCCCCAGAATAACCAGGCCCAGCCACTTCCCCCCCTGCGGATGAGCGAGACGACGGTAAACGCCATCAGGCCAAAGAAGCCGACGGCCATGAACACGCTGCCCCCGGATATTGGGGGCGTGGGCAGGGCCTCGCCCCTCGCCATGTTGTCGAGTGCCTCGACGCCCGCAAGGACGCCCGCGGAGAACTGGCCGCGCTTGAAACGCGCTATGATTTGTTCATTCAGGATCTGCTGGCAAGGAACGTCTTGCTCGCGGCCCCAGCCGTCGCCCAGTTCGATTCGGGCCACACGGTCGTCACGCGATACGAGGAGCAGGATGCCCTTGTTCCAAGCGTTGTCACCAACGGATTCGGGTCCGATTTCCCATTGGTTGAACAAGAGGAGCGCGAACGTTTCGACGCGCATGCCTCCGCCGCCGTAGCGTTCCATGCTTTCGATGGCTACCACGATAATCGGGATGGCCATATCGGTAAGCAGGGAATTCGAGAGCTCCGATATGGCAATCTCGTCGGCGTCGTCGATCATGTACGCGCGGTCGCGGACAAACTCGCGGTCGCCGGGACGCTCCAACGCGATTTCCTGGACTGGACTGCCGAAGCCGGCCAACGCCATTGCGACGGTCGCTAGAATGAGTACAGCGCTTCTCGAAAGGCTATTCATTTTGGGGGCTGGGCTCTCCTGGTTGACCGGCCCATCCAGAATGCCTCATCGAAGTAAATGACTTCAAGTCCTGAGCCGGAGACGCGCGCGGCCTTCTCCATCACCGTCCCGCTGCGAAAGGCGCTAAGAGATCCGGGCTAACAACGGCGCCCGGCTCTCCACTCCAACGCCTCGCGCGCCTTCTCGAGCAGATCTATGCTCTGAACGGGTTCCTTAAGGAAGCCAGCGAAGCCCTTGTTCCGCAGCACGGCTTCCATCACTTCTCGGATTTGGGGCTCATCGTCAACGATGAGAAGGGTGCCGCTCACGCTCCAATCGCCTTCTCGCAGGGCTTCTTTTGAGAGCCGCTTCACAGGCTCGTTCAGAGCGGGGAACAGCACTTTGATCGTGGTTCCCCGGTCGACTTCGCTCTGGATCTCAATAGCCCCTTTGTGGGCGCGGACAATTCCCGACATCGCGGCCATCCCGAGCCCGCGTCCGGTGAACTTGGTGGTGAAGAAGGGCTCGAACATCCGGCGTTGCGCCCCTTCGTCCATGCCGCAGCCGGTATCCGCAACTTCCTGGTATACGTAGCGCCCCCCCGGGCAACACGTCGCGGGCATAGGTGGTTGTCAGGTATTGATGCGTCGCTTCGGTGACACCGGTTTCGACCGTGATGGTGCCACCCTCGTCGCCTAGGGCTTCGGAGGCGTTTGTGATGAGATTCATGACCACTTGGCGCAGCAGATAAGAGTCGCCCTCGATGGCGAGAAGATTCTCTTTGAGACTGTACTTTACTTCTGCCTTTTTCGTGTGAGAGATTTCAAGCAGGTGAGTCATCTCCTGGACCAAGTCCGACAGGTCCATCTTCTCAATAGCCAAGGCGCCCTTGCCCGAATAGGCAAGCATTTGGTCCGTCAACTCTGCCGCCAGTCTGGCGGCTGTCTAAATATCGCAAACGCAGTTACTCCCTGAGGCCGCCAGGAAACACGACGTCGCCACCGTCATGGGCAACCAGGGGCATTGCGGCGAGGGGATCCGTCTCGTCAAAGAATGGTTCGAGCAAGGATTTATCGGCGAGATCCGTGAAGTGCACATCTGGCACCCAACACCCGAATGGCCGCAGGACTTTCAGAAAATACCCGACTCCCAACCGGTGCCCAAGGACTTTGCTTGGAACTTGTGGCTTAGTGTCGCGCCGCAACGTCCCTATTTCGGGGGATACCATCCGGCTGGATGGCGGGCGTGGTGGGATTTTTCGGGTTGCGCGCTCGCCGACATGGGATGCTACCTGATGGACGCCGCATACTGGGCTCTAGATCTGGGCTACCCGACCAGCGTGATTGCCGAGGCGGAAGGGGGCAGCCATCTCTCCGGCCCGCTGAAGTCGATTGTGACATACCGTTTTTCGGCCCGGGGCAATATGCCGCCAGTCACCCTTAAGTGGTACGGCGGTGGCAACAAGCCTCTGCGGCCGGCAGGTCTTGACGCGAATCGCAGCTTCGATACCGCTGGGGGAGAACTCATTATTGGGTCGAAGGAAACGAACTACGACGACACGGAATACTGCTTGAGCCCACGCATCATTCCTGAAACCAGAATGAGAGAAGTGATGGCGAAGAATCCGGAGAAGACCATCCCGCGCGTCTCGGGTGGCCGGCCGCAACTCGAATGGCTCAGGGCAATCAAGGGCAAAGGACCCAGACCCAGCTCGAACTTCGATTATGCCGGGCCACTGACGGAAATGTGCCTCGTGGGCAACCTCGCTGTTCGTTTGCCAGGGAAGATGCTGGAATGGGATGGACCGAATATGAGGTGCACAAACTCAGAAGAGGCGGACGCGCTAGTCCGAAAGGAGTATCGCGAATTCTAGGAACACATTGGCGTTGCGGCAGCGGCTGGAACCGCCTCTGATTGCGAAGAACTTGCCTTTGGGGCATATCCAAATGGGAATGCCGATCAACAACTAGGGGATTTGATCGAAATTACTTTGCCAAGTCCGCAAGTATTGGAAACAGACCCGTCTCCGTTACTGGGTCGAGCGGGTACATAGGCTCCTGGATTGTTTATGACCTTGTTGAACAGGGCTACGAAGTACATGCATGCGTCCGCGATACCGGCAAACCGGACAAAGTAGACCATCTCCTCGCAATGAACGAAGCGGATTTGTCTGGCCACCTTACGCTCAAAGAGGGGGACCTGTTTAGACCAGGCAGCTACGACGAGTCCTTCCGAGAGTGCGCCGCGGTCATCCATACCGACACCCCGAAGACAAACAGCGGCGCGACGCTGGAAGAGGTATATGGCGGTTGCTGCACCCAAATCGAACACGTTGTCGAGTCGGTAAGGAGGGCCGGGACGGTGAAGCGATTCGTTTACACAAGTTCCATGGCAGCAGTGTCGTACCCCGCGCCGGAGGGGTATGCCTTTACCGAGAGTGACTGGTGCGGCGATGAAGTCGAAGACTATGCCAGAGGATATAAAGGAATGTTCCCCGGAAAGCTATCAGCCGCGTATGCCATGGGCAAAGCTAACACCGAGCGAAAACTATATCGGGTCACCGAGGAGGAGGGCTCGTTCGAGGCCATGGGAATCATGCCTGGGTACGTGATAGGTCCCGTAATGTGCGAGAACCACGATCGGGCAAGGAGTTTCCAGAACTGCATCAAGAAGATGTTCATGGGCGAGCCCTACACGAAGGGGCCGAGCGGCAGAATGCAGTGGAACATTATCGACGTCCGTGACATCGCCCGAGCGCACCGATTGTGCATGGAGAGTGCCATCGCACGAAATGGATCGCGCTACATCATCGCTGCCGCCGCCGACTCCGGCATTCTCTTCACCTGGCAAATGCAGACGAAAATGAAGGAATTATTCCCCCAATTTGGAGATATCGGCGGCGAAGAAATGGTGGATTCCAAACCTGCCGAAAGGAGGCCCGACAACCAGCGTTACTACAGTAGGCTGGCGATGAGGAAGTTAAGCTTGAAACAATATACCGTCAACGAGACTATCAAGGCCACGGGCGACTCGTATATTGCATTGGGCCTGCCCCCGAACGCTTAAAGGGCTAGGGCTGGAGATATTCGCCGATAGCATCGACCAGGGTCAGGTCGCCATCGGCGAATATGGAGTCGGCGATGTAGCGCCAAAGGGGATCTTGAACTTCGGGCGTGGCGCCGGAAACGGCATCGGAAAGCAGCGTCTCGGTCAGGCTGTCGAAATATTCAGACACGTCGGACACGATACTGTTCGCCACGCCCAATAGTTGCTCGACGGTTTCGGGATCGTCCAGGAATGTGCTGAGCGTTTCCAGATAACCCGTCGCGACTTCGGTAACGACCGCCGCGGTGTTGCGCTCCTGCGCGAGGATCGCGCCGTTATCGACTTGCATACCGAGGTTGGCGACGAATTCGAATATAATCTCGGCCGATTCCTCGTCTCCGTCCTCCCGCGCTGCATCGCCGTAGCCGATGAGACTGGTCGCGAGCATCGAGATGTCGTTCATCTCCAAGACACCCGCCGTGAGCGATGAGAGGAGGTGGGCCAACTCCGGGTCGATGCCACTTTCGATCATGTACTGTTCACGATTCAGCGCGCCTTCGAGAGGATAGGTAGTTAGGGATTCCATTTCCGAAGCCACGCGGAGCGATTCCAGCCCGGCTTCGATTTCGCCCATGCCAAACAGGCGTTCCGCGTCAAGGTAGGCCCAGTAGGCGTTGCCGGGGTCCTGATCGCGCAGTTTGGTTGTCTGCTCGAGGGCTTGCGCTTCGGTTGCGGGATTACCGGAGTACGACTGGGCAAGCTGCGCGCGAAGGTATGAACTATCGGGGTCGCGCCCAACGGCTTCAAATAGAGCCTGCGCTCCCTCGGGACCGTCCACGATCTGCGCGGCTGCTATTCGGGCTTCTTGAGACGCGTCCACGTTGGCAAGAATCTCGGCGGCCTGTTCGCGATTTATTTCGGCAAGCGCGAGCAGGCGTTCCATTCCGTCCAGATTGTCCGCGGTAAGAGACGCGGCGAAGGTCTGCGTTACCTCGTCGCGAGTCAGCGACTTGCCCCCAGAATCGGGCGGATCGTCCGGTTGCCTTTCCGGAAAGATATAAATTGGAATCGGTTGAGTCTGACGCAGCGGAGTCTCGTTCGCGGCCACTTCAACGGGTGGGACGACCTCGCCGGGTTCGTCATTCGAGGGTTCGGGGGCGGGCGGCCGCGCGATACGTTCGGCAGGCCGGTCCTCATCCTCCGAAAAGCCGGGCGCGAACGCCAGCCAACCGGCAACAATCACAGCCGCGGCCGCGGCGACCCACTTCCAAGGAAAGGCGCGTGGTTGCTCCTTAGGCTTTATGAAGGGGACCACGGTATCCGGCCCGCGAAATACGCTCTGAACTTGGCTCATAACGGCCGCGATAATATCGATTTCCGGGGCATCCGAGACGAGTTCATCGGCCATTGACTCGAGGTCGGCGCTGACTTGCCGGACCCATTCGTAGTCGTCCCGGCAGGACGGGCAGGTTTCCACATGCACTCTCAACGGGCCGAGGCCGGAATCCTCGATATCTCCATCGATCAGCCGCTCAAGGGCTTCGCGATAGCTATGGCAATTGGTGTCGTTCACAGGTCGCTCTTATGGTTTTCGTAGGCCTTGCGCAAGGAATGCAGCGCGCGGTGCAATTTCGTACGCACCGCGCCTTCCGTACTCCCAACGATCTCGGCTATTTCTCTGGCGGACATGCGCTGAAAGAAGCGCAACTCAACAATCTCTTTCGCATCTTCTTTGAGCGTATGCAACGCCTCTTCCAACAGTTCGCGGCGTTCGCCCGACATGGCGAACGCGTCTGGCGCGTCTTCCGCGGTCGTCATCAGACGGCCTGAATCGACTCGGGCGCTTGAGGCGTACTGCTCAAGCGACTCCATGGGAACTGTCTTTTTGCGTTTCAGCTCATTCAAGCACAGGTTCCGCGCGATACACCGCACCCAAGGCTTGAATCTTCTGGCCGGATCGAAACGGTCGCTCGCGGTAAAGACGCGAATGAACGTTTCCTGGGCCATATCCTTAGCCCGTTCGGTGTCCTTCAAGTAATGAAGGCAGAAGCGAAAGATATCCTGCTGGTAGCGCTCCATCAGGCCCTCGAGAGCTTTTCGCTTTCCAGCGGCCAGTTGCGCCATCAGACTTTCATCTGTCGTTTCTAGCGCGCCCACGCGCCGCTCCGCGAATGCCGGTTGGCGGTCCATGGGACGCTACGCCACAGGCGCAACACGCTCAAATTCTGCGCTTTTCTATTCATACAATCGAATGTCCATTTCGTCACGGGCGTAAGAGCAACGCAAGGCGTTCAAGGAGGACAAAATCTTTCCAACACATTCTAACAAAATGGCTTAAACTAGACACAGATCTGGCGCGGGCGTCTGTCTCAGCGCCCCTCCGAAGCGCGTGGCGTGGAATGCCTGAAACCCGGAACAGTGGCCGGGGGCTCGGTCTTTCCTTGGAGCCCATATCGGTAATCGTCTTCTCTGCGAACGCGCAGGCGTCCAACACCGCATCGGCCGCTGGTCCTCGCGGCGAAACGTCACTGGGGCGAATGACCATCGCCGCGACGCGGTCGGGTGGCCGCCAGGAGTTTCGCCAACGCCGCTGAGGAATCGGGAGAGGCTATCATGCGTTGACGAAAGCCGTTGAGGCGGGGCCGAAACCCCGAGGCCAACCAGGCTTCGGTCCGTTCGGGAATCGGGACTTCGCTTCGCGGCGCCTTGGACAGGTACTCGCCGGTCAGACGAAGCAGTTCGTTGGAGAATCGGCGGATTTGCGCCGCTTGGCGAAGGTCGGCGCTCGAAGCTCGATGGGCGGGTTCTCATCGCAGTGCGAACAGCATGAGGTAGAGGGGCGGGGGTCGGCGTAGCCGTCGGGCAGGTTGGTGACGATGAAGCGCAGGTTGGCGCCTTTGCGCAGGTGTTCGGCTTTGGCGATGACGTGGCGCGCGCGGCTCCAGGATTCTTGGGTGCGGTAGTCGAAGGCGGTGAACACGCGTGCGGCCACAGCGGTTACCAGGTGGC
>CAYNZS010000113.1:0-12534 GCA_964401695.1 uncultured Nitrospirales bacterium | reverse complement strand
ACGATGACGACGTTTCTGGCATCCAATACCCATGCCCAGAATCATATAAGATAATCTGTCCCGACAGTCCCATATCCCAGCGCCAAAATCCTCAGGGAATTCGACCGGAGCCGAGTTCGGAGAAACGCTAAGGCAGGCAGGTTCCGTGGACAACACTCACACGGTTCCCCGTGGCGATACGCTGTCTGAAATCGTCGCGACCACGCTTCGCTCCGAGGGCCAGGCCGTATCGCGGTGGGGAATCTACGAAGGCGTGTCGCGGGTTGCCACGGCGAACGGAATCGAGGATCCGGACCGGAACCTCGTGGGCCAGCGCATCGATTTGTCGGCATTGACTGTGCAACGCCACGCGGGGACGGTTACTCCTGACGCGCACGCCGTCTCGGCACATTCGAGCGGGCGGGCGGCGGGTGCCACTCGACTCCAATCGGCGGAGGGTCTCGAGCGGGTGGCGTAACGGATACGGAAATGCCGTGCTGGTTCGCCATGATAATGGACTTGAAATGTTCTATGCGCACAACGCGTAGAATCTTGTGAAAGCCGGGGAACGCGTGTCGCATAACACGGCGCTGGGGCTCGTCGGCACGACGGGTCGTTCGACGGGAAACCACCTGCACTCCGAGGTCCGGCGCGGCGGAACGCGGATCGATCCAGCGCCCTTCTTCGAGGAGCCGCCCATCTTCAGCGAGCGGTCGGGAAGCTAGCCCGGATATCTTCTCGTTCCCATGGTCCTCCGTGGGAATGCATACGGGCCACTAAGCGATTGCCGAAAGTCCCCGCTATTTCACGTAGCCGAGCGCTTCGAGGGCTTGCATGTCGTCTTCGGACAACTTCACTTCGTCGCTCGATCCCGTTGCCGTTTCCTGGTCCCAGCGGCGAATGAGCGCGCGCAGAGCGGCAACGCGCTGCGTTTCGGCGGACGATATTTCTTGCTCTTCCATGGGGTCGTTCGGCAGATAGAAGAGTTCGGTCCGGCTGCCGTTGAGGATAAGTTTCCAACCCTCGGCTAGCGCGCCCTGCCGTTGCGGTGGCCGCGAGGCCATCACAGCCTTCGCCCCCGGGACTTTGGGCACGGCGCCCCCGTACGTCTCGACGACGCGAATCCGGCTCGCCGGGATGGTTTCTCGGAGAAGATCCAGCCCTATCATGCCGGGCGCGACGGGAAGTCCCGCTAACCCGAGAAGCGTTGGCGCCAAGTCGGTCCCACGCGCTGGCACTGGACTGCGCCCAGGCGCAATCGAAGGCCCACCGATGCTCAGCGGAACATGCATGCCCGTCTGATAGATCCGCCGCCCGTGCCCCACGTAGTCGTGCTCGCGGAGGCTTTCGCCGTGATCGCCGACGAAGACGACGTAGGTGTTTTTTTGGGGCAGCGCGTCCATGACCTCCTTGATGCGCGCGTCCATAAAAGCGATTTCCGAGTCGTACTTGCGCCGCATTCTTCCGCCAGGCTTTCCATCCCTCTTCGATGCCTTGGCCACGTCGAATTTCCGGTGCAGTTTGTACGGCGCGTGCGGATCCGAAAAATGGAACCAGGCGAACAGAGGTTTCTCGCTGTCGCGCTTTTCGAGGAGTTCGAGGGCGATTCGGCGAACTTCGTCCGCGCCCCGCTCCGACTTGATGAAGCCCCACCGTTTCTTGTGGAAATCGTCGTCGTATATATCGAAGCCGCGGTCGAGACCCGACAGGCCCGCTTTGAGTGTCCAATTGCTCTGAACGCCAATCGTGTAATAGCCAGCTGCTTGAAAGGCTTGGGCGGCGGTGGGGATTTCGTCTGGCAGACGAAGGCCATTGCGAATGGCGCCAGTCGAGCGAGGGTAGCGCGAACTGAACATCGAGCAGAACGACGGGCTCGTCAATGGAACTTCGCAAACCATATCGTCGAATACGAGTGCGTTCTTGGCCCACGCGTCAAGGTGGGGCGACGTGTCGTAAACGTGGCCATACATGCCTAGATGGTCCGCGCGCAAAGTGTCCGCTGAGATGACCACCACATTAGGTTGCTCGACCACCGCATTGGGCGCGGCGAGGAATGCGGCTAGAACCAATGCCAACATAAGAGGCTACTGCGTTTCCGGGAACCGGATTTCGACGCCAAGCTCCGTGGCCATGGACCGCGCTTCGCCTTCGCCGTCCCGAACGAGGATAAGATCGCCAGCGGAATCCTGCGCGGAAATTACTAGATCGAAGGCGCCGGGCGGAGCGGTAAAGGGCACCGCGTACTCAAAAGTCCAGACGCCGTCCGCCTCGGCCTCGTCGGGCGCGACCCCGTCGTCCCGCAGCCGGAATGTGATGCTAGGATCTTGTTTCACGTGGCCCACGACTCGATCCACAATGCCAAAACGGTCCGACAGATCCACGGTAAGCACCGCAACGCTGCCCGGCATCAAAAGCGCGGGTTCGATAGCCGCATTCTCGATCGAAGGCTGAGAGTTCATGGACGCGCATCCGCCGAAAAGGGGAATAGAGGCCATTGTGAGGAGTGTTAGGACTCGGGTACGCATAAAACGTTTACCTCTCGATTCACTTGTCGAAAGCGTAACGCACCCGTTAGGAAACAATCAAACGCTGGATACTTGAGGAGTGCGCATGGCGAGTCCTTGGATATAGGCAAACGCGAGTAGGACTCGCAAGAAAAAGGAGAAGTACCATGGTTGAGCGCGGCCCATTCTCGAATACGGCGCGCCGGTTGGCGCGCCGCGGCTTCCATTGCACCTTGCAGAATAGCGACGCGGGGGAGGTGCACAAGAATACGGTACGCGATTCCGATACGCTCATAGTGGCTATGGATGGTGTTCTCGAAGTAGAGTTTAAAGGCGCAACACATTTTCCGAGCTCGGGCCGGGAAATTCTCGTGCCCGCGTGGGTTTCGCATACGGTGCGAAACGGTGGAACGGAGCGGGCAGCCTGGATTCGCGCCTCGCAAATCGATCTCGTTCAGACGGACTGACGCAATCCGACCGCTGCGCCTGACACCCCTGCCTGCTCCCTCCCTCTGGGGAGGGGGCAGGCCCAAAATACAATATGCGCGAAGAGGCTTGACAACTGATTAAATTTTCAGTATACTCCTGTATGAACGTGGGCGGAATGTCCTGCCCGGCTTTTCTAGCTGGGACTCCGCCTGCGGGAGCGCATGAGGCGTTGCGTGATGAAAATGGATGGACTGATCCGCTATGGAGCACCCGCGGAAGTGATCGGGCTGTGGAAGGAACGGGAGAGCGAGGCGCTGTTGCCGCTTCAAGAAGTGACGGTGAAGCAGAATAGGCTGTTTGGGGGCGGGAATCTGCTGATTCAGGCGCCCACGTTTTCGGGTAAGACGTTTATCGGGGAGATGGCCGCGGTGGAGACGGCGCTGCGCCGCAAGAAGGTGGTGTATCTGGTGCCGCTCAAAGCGCTGGCCGAGGAGAAATACCAGTCGTTCCGCGAAAAATATGAAGCCTACGGCCTCAAAGTGATTGTATCATCCCGGGACCACCGAGAGTTCGACGCCGCGTTGGAGAGTGGCGATTTTTCGGTGGCGGTCGTCGTGTATGAGAAGCTGGCGCAGTTGTTGGTGCGGCGTCCCGAGCGGTTGCAGGAAATCGAGCTGATCATCGCGGATGAATTGGAACTCCTCTCGGATCCGGAGCGGGGCGGGGGCTTCGAGCTGCTGCTGACGCGCATCTTGGTTTCGGGGACGCGGCTGATAGGGTTGTCGGCGGTAATCGGACAAGCGGACAAGCTGGCGGAGTGGATGGAAGCGAAGCTGGTCTTGCATGAGCAACGCTCGGTCGAGCTTCGCTACGGGGTCCTCCATGAAGGAGTTTTTCGGTACCGGACGTACAACGCGTATTCGGAGGGCGAAGAAACACTTGCCGGCGCGAGCGGCGAACCGTCGTGGGAAGTGTTGGCTCAAAACGTGGGGGCTTTCGCCGAGCGCGGCGAGACGTGTTTGGTTTATGTGAAGTCAAAACAGGAATCGCGCAGGGGCGCAAAAGCTTTGGCCGATCGCATGGAGGGCGCCGCGGCGCGTGAGGCTATCGAGGCGCTGCGGGCCTTGGAGCCTACGCGCTCGCGGAATGCTTTGATCGAAGGGCTCGAGCGGGGAGTGGGTTTCCATAACACGGACTTGACGCCCGGCGAGCGCGCGGTGGTCGAGGAGGGTTTCCGCTCGGGGGAACTCCGGGTGATGGTGTCGACGAGTACCCTTGCGGTAGGGCTTAACATGCCGGCGCGCAACGTGTTTATCACGGCGGACAAATGGCGCTACGACGCACGTTTCGGGATGCCTTGGAAGGCGCCGATCGTGCGCGCGGAATACGAGCATATGGGCGGGCGTGCGGGGCGCTATGGGCAAGGGCATGAGTTTGGGCGCTCGATTCTGATTGCGGACACGCCATTCGATGCGGAAACATTGTGGCGACGGTATGTCGAAGGGGAACGCGAAGGCATCGAACCGTGCCTGTCGAAAGGGCCGCTTGAGAATTACGTGTTGCAGTTGGTCGCGTCGCGGTGTTGCCAGACGGAAGATGAGCTGCTGAATTTCCTGGAGAATACGTTAACAGGCGAATGGGTGTGGCGCGAAATGTACACGCTGGAGGAGGTGGAATTGTTGGTTCGCGCCGCGATCAACCGCGCGGCGGATACCGGTATGATGGCGCGGGAAGGCGAAGGGACGCTGGAGGCGACGCCGCTCGGGCGGGCGGTGGCGGCCAAGGGAGTTTCGATTGCCACGGCGCTCGAGCTGCAGCATTGGATATCCGAATCGGAAACGCGTGTGTGGAGCAATCTGGATCTGATCTTCGCAGCTGCGTCGACGCCGGACGGGCGTATACCGACGGTGACGCTTACTTCGGACGAGTACGAAACGGCGGGTTACGTGGAGAGGATGAAACGGGCGGCCGAGGGTGAGGACGACTCGGCGGATGTCCCACTCAACAGCATTCGCAATTGCCATACGGCGCCATTTTTCGAGGAGGTCCGCGCCGTCAAGATTGCGTTGTTCCTCGGGCAGTGGATCGACCATGCGCCAGTGCGTGAACTGGAACAGGACTATGAGACGATGTCGGGCCAGGTGCTGGCCGCGGCGCAACAGGTCAGTTGGTTATTGGACGCGGCGGCCTCTATCGCCGGCGCGTTGGGATCCGCGGAGGAGCTTACGGCGCGCATCCGGATGTTGTCGGAACGCGCGCAGAAGGGGCTCTTGGAAGAAGCCCTTCCTTTGAGCCGGTTAAGCGAACCGGAGCTTCCCCGGCCGGTTATCTGCGCGCTCGTGGCGCACGGCTTCCATCGCGCGGCCGCGCTGGCGGCGGCGCCGACGGAGGTGTTGGCGCAATGGATGCCGAAGAAGGATGCCCGCGCGCTCATCTCGTGGGCGAACAAAAGGGCGGCGGCGCAAGAAGAGGACTCGACCGGCACGGAACAGCAAGCGGAGGCTTCCGCGATTTTGATCGTGGACGACCGGGTGCCCGGCCAGGCGATTTTGGATGGCGTGGCGGTTCGATTGCAGGAAAAACAGTATCTGCTTGTCCGTGCGCTGGCGGAGTTTCCTGGTGAATGCGTACCGTACGATGCGATCTACGACGCGGTCTGGGGCGACGCGGTTGTCGAGAACAATCAGATGCATTTTCAGAAACGAAAACTCCTCGATCGGATTAAGGCCGCGGTTCCACAGTACGCGGAACTTGTGAAGACGGTTCCGAAGCGGGGCTTCGTTCTGAACCTGGCCCCATCGCAAGTCGAGCGAAAGCTGACCGCCGTATCGAGCGCAGCCTAGCAGCAAGAACGCGCCTCCGCGGTGAATAAGGCAGGAAGATTTCACCGCGGAGACGCGCAGATGTATTTTTGCCGACCGTCGCATCACAACCATCGGCTCGGAAAGGGCGCGACCTCTTAGCCACGCCGCTATTTGGATTCGTTGGCGATGCGGAGGCGTTCGGTGAGCGTCAGAATGATATTCATCAACTGTTGGATGGACGCTTCTTTCGATACGAGGTTCTCGAAGACGTCGTCGCTTAGGGTAATGAGGCTTGTAGCTTCGACGGCGACGGCGCTTCGTGGCTCGTCGCTTATCCAGGCCATCACGCCGAGAAGCCAGCCGGCCTCGATCGAGGCTACTTTACGGCCTTCGTCAACTACATCAACTTTCCCCGAGAGGACGACGTGCAATTCGTCGCTCTGATCGCCCTTCTCGAATATGGTTGCGCCGACGTCATGCTCGGCGGTCATGCCAGAGGCGAAAATCTTCGCAACTTCCTCGGAGTTCAAGCCGCGAAACAACGGCATCCGGCGCGCGAGCACCGCGTAGGTGTCTCGCATGACGCTGAGCATTTCTTCCATCACGTCCGCGGGTTGGGAGGCGTCCACCTCGCTTAAGCTAGGCTCCTCGGCGGCATCTTCAGTGTCGTCGCTCATGATCGCTCCGAGGATTGTTTCGCCATCTAGGGCGGGCTCCGCTGGGTTCACCTCCGGCACGGACAGCGGGATTTCTTCCGCGACCGCCGCCTCCTCGATGGGTTCGACCTCAATGGGTTCTGCCTCGACAGGCTCGACCGCCACGGGTTCTTCGGGCGCAACTGGTGTCGCTTTCTCCTTGGGTTCTTCCTTGTCGGCATCGGGCGTAGCGAACCCGTAGTCGGCGAGGCTCATCTCTTGTGCGCCGCCGCCTTCGTCGTCCTCGCCGAGGAACTTCTCCATGACCTTCTTATAGTGGCTGTAGGCGCAGAGGATGGGTTTGATCCGCAATTCGGGGCAGAGTTCGCGAATCCTCTCGCGTGCTTTCACATCCAGCGGGTTGACCATGCCCACCGTGAAGTTCTTCCCCAGCTTGTCAATGGGCAACACGCGAAGCTCGACGCATGCGTCTCTCAGGATATACTCGAACACATCGCCTTCAAAGGGATAGTCCAGAAGGCTGAGGTGGGGAATTTTTCATTGTTTCGCCAGGAAACTCGTCAGCGAATTCTCGTCGAAGCACCCCATATCGATGAGGATCTAACCCAGGAAGCCGCCCTCTTCTTTCTGAGCCGCAAGTGCTTCTTCCATCTGCCCACGGGAAACGTTGTCCTCTTGCATCAGCACCTGGGCCAGGCTCTTCGGAGCCTCCTTGACGGCGGCCGCGGCGCACCGGATCCCGCTGGCTGAAGTAGGGGCCAACGCAGGGGCCGGTGCCCCGGCTTTGCTGGGGGGAGGTGGCGTTTCGCCGTCCTTCTTCTTGCCCCACCCTATTCGCATAATGTACTTCCTTCGTCAAAGGCCCTGGTCAACGTGGGGATTCGCCAAGAGGGCCGATTCTATCACTCCGGCAGTATTTCATCAATGCCGCGCTACCACAGCCCAGCCCCTTCGTTCGTGCCCATAGCCCGCTCTTCTCACCAGCCATATATCTTTGCGCGATTATGCGAAGCAGGGCGCGCGGCGCGAAGGCAGGAAGACCGGAACGATCTTGTTCCCACCGAGGCGTGTTGGAATAAAGGGCATCGTGGACGACGGACATGCCAAGCGCGGTCAGATTCGACTAACGCTCAAAGGCCTCCTCGCCGAGCAACGGCGTTCGTTTCGATTATTCCGTGCCCGCGAATCGCCGGACATCATGGCCTCTCTTGGAGCACTTTCGGAGGTCCAAGCACCTCGGCCAGGATAATCCCGCGGCGTACGTCATCGACACTGGAAAACAGCGCGAGCGGACCGGAGGGACGACGGATCCGCGATGGCGCTTGCGTCTGCGATGGCCACTGCCCCGCTGCGCTCTGGCGGCGCCGCGTTTCCCGGCTGGCTCGGCCTCCGCCGCGGCTGCTGGATTGGGTCCGTTGCGACCGGCTGGGAGGCACCCGCACCTCGCCGGGCTGTTGCCGGGCTGCCGTGGCGGCGGGACCGCTGCGCTGTGGCGCCGCGGCCTGTTTCGTTGCGTCACCGCCAAACAGCGTATCGTAGAGTTCCTTGCCAGGTGTAGGAAGAGGCGGCGGAACGGCCTGGCGGGCCGGACGGGTTTCGCGAAGAACGGCCTCCTGTTCCCTCGGACGCGCGGCCGTAGCCGTCTTCGCCGCGGCCACCCTCGGTTCCCCCGAGGCGCCGCCGTACAATCGCCGCCGCGCATCTTCAGGAATATCGTTCCGCGTCAAAGGTTTGCCTGAGCGTTTCGGCGCGCGTTGTTCCTGGATCTTCTGCGCGATCGAGGCAACGACAATCACGATAAAGATAATCACGCCTATCAGGTTTTCCATGGCGATTTCTCCCATGAGCCGCGGCTAACTATTCCTCGTTATTGTCGATCTTCGAGATAGAATCGCGCATCTCCGTGTCGGCCATCACGTTCTTCATTTTGTAGTAATCCATGATGCCCATGTTGCCGCTGCGGAAGGCTTCGGCCATGGCGCGGGGCACTTCGGCCTCCGCCTCGACCACGCGCGACTGCATCTCGACGACTTGCGCGCGCATCTCCTGTTCGCGGGCCTTGGCCATGGCGCGGCGTTCCTCGGCGCGGGCTTGGGCGATATTCTTATCGGCTTCGGCCTGTTTCGTTTGCAGGTGGGCGCCGATGTTTTCGCCGACATCCACATCCGCGATGTCAATCGAGAGAATCTCGTAGGCCGTCCCGGAATCGAGGCCGCGTCCGAGCACAGCCTTCGAGATCATGTCTGGGTTCTCCAACACTTTCTTGTGGGTCGCCGAAGAGCCGATGGTTGTCACGATGCCTTCGCCCACACGCGCGATGATCGTATCCTCCGTCGCGCCGCCCACCAGGCTGGCAAGATTCGTTCGCACCGTCACGCGGGCCTTCGCCTTAATCTGGATGCCGTCCATCGCGACCGCGGCCACGGTGTTTTGCCCCTTGGCCGGGTCGGGGCAATCGATGATCTTCGGCAGTACGGAAGTTCGCACCGCGTCAAGCACATCGCGCCCGGCCAAGTCAATAGCCGTGGCTTGCTGAAACGACAGTGGGATATTAGCCTTCGAGGCCGCGATGAGCGATTGAATGACGCGGACCACGTTACCTGCGGCTAGATAGTGCGTTTCAAGTTCGTTCGTAGAAACACGCAGGCCGGCTTTGACGGCCATAATACGGCTGTCTACGATGACGGTGGGATTCACCTTCCGAATCGACATGCCGACGAGGCTGAATAGCCGGACACCCGCGTCCGAAAAATAGGCTCGCAGCCACAGGCGAAAGAACATGACAAAGACTACGCCCATAACGAAGATAAACACACCGCCAAACGCAAGCACAAGCATAGTAATGATTTGCATCAAATCAATCCTTTCGGGTTAATCGCGTAGTCGTTAAGCGCGGCCCGCCACCTATGGTGCGGCGGCGCGCACGGTATTCATCCTCAATCACTGCTGTCCTAAATAGAACCTTCAACCGTCTTTGCGAGGGGCAACTGTGGCAATCTTCTCCGGTCGACAAAATCGCTCGCCTTCTGTCAGGCGTGACGAGTTGTTGGCAGTAGATTGCTTCGTCATTACTCCTTGCAGAGACGGTGGGGTTGAGGTCTCAATCAAAACAGAAACGCTTTTGTCCAATGCTGCTAATCCTAACCGCAATTTCCTTAGAGCGGTTTAGGACAACAGTGATTCTTAATGTTTCATCTTTTTTCAACAGAATACAGATTTTTCAGAGAATTAACTTCTCCCTCGCCAGGCCAGGGACGGGGGGCATTTCGCTCAAATCATCCTGACAGGCGTTGTTGAAACTGAGCGCTTTGCCTTCCTCGCGGGCCATCACCATCGCGTGCACCACTGCCTCCGGGTCTCCGCCCAGCGTGTAATGAAACTCCAAGTCTTCGATGACAACATCCAGGCCGGCGTTCTTCGCGGCGATATAGGCGGGCACCAGCTTCTTCGCCGGAACCCGCGTGAACGTCATCTCGATCAACTTATAAAGGCTCACCGGAGCGCCTTGCAAGTACGCGTCAAACCATTGGCGCAAATACAGAATGTACGCGACATTCACGGTGAATAGCAACACCATGGAGATAAGGAGCATGGCCCCGATGGTCAGTATGTTTATGGACATGGCTTAGCTGGCCGCCGCCTTGACTTCTTCGACGACGACACGGTGGCCCTCCACCTCAATGACAAGGACGGTCTTGTCCTTTTCGATGAATGTTCCGCTGGAAACAGCGTCAATCCGCTCGCCATCGATATACACAGTGCCCACTGGACGCAACGCCGAATGGACGATGCCCTCTCGGCCGACGAGCTCGGGATTCTCTCCGGGCGAGGTCCAGCCAGCGTCGGGGTCTTGCGCGTCTTCGAGCACCATGAAGCGACCCAGACGCGTATGCGACAAGCCCCACATGCCCAACCCCATGCTTACGACGATCCCTAGGATTTGGCTCGCGACAATAGGCAACCGCTGGTCGGGATAGGTGACCCATGCCACCACCATGCTGGCCAGCAGGAGTACTGTGCCGATGACACCCATGACGAGGCCCGGTAGAAAGAATTCGGACAGAATGAGTGCGATTCCAGACGCGAACAGTAGCACGATGGCGAGCACGGTCATTTCTCGGAGTCTCCTAACGATTCGAGCAGCGCCGTGAGCTGGCCTATCTCGACACGAATGGCCTGAAGAACGATCATCTTCTCCGCGGGGTCATTCGGGTCCGATTCATCAAGGGGCGCGAAGGTAGCGAGGATGCCGTCGCCATCGGGAAACAGGCTGCCTGATTCGCCGAGCAACTTGTTGAAGCGCTGGGCGATGGGCACACAACTGTAGTAGCCCGCGCCTTGCTGATGCAACACGTTTGTGTCTTGCAGCAACTGCTTGAGCATCGTGATGATCGTGACTCGCTTGTCCATTACTGGGAATCCTCCGGTGTCTGTTCGACGACGTACCGGTTGCCATCGGCCTCGACGATGACTATGGGCGTTCCCGCTTCGATGAAATCGCCACGCGTGACAACTTGGACGTTCCTCCCGCCGAAGCGCCCCCGCCCCGTGGGCCGAAGCATACTCGAGGCAATTCCGTGAAGGCCCATGTGGGCTTCGCTCACCTCGCCGGTCTGAACGGTGTAGTCGTCGACAATATCCTGCGTGTTCTCCAAGACCAACATGTTGTAGAAAGGCGTTTTAGGCAGTAGCCGCCAGGTTGCGAGGAGCATCGCGGTGAACGTGACCATGGCGACGACAAACGTATAGCCCACATCCCAAAGCTGCTGAAATTGCCACGAGTACTCTGGGAAGGTGAAATTCACGAAGGACAAGTAGATGCCCACTATAAAGCAGAGAATTCCGGCCACGCCCGCTACGCCAAAACCCGGGATCACGAACATCTCGATCACAATCAGGATGAGTCCCGAGGAGATGAGGATCACGTCGATAACGTCGGTGAGTCCCAGCACGTAGTTCGAGCCGAAAAGAAGCGCGAGCGACGTGATCCCAATAATCCCCGGCAAACCGAAGCCCGGCGTTTTCACTTCAAAGTACAGCCCGCCCATGCCCAGCATAAGCAGCAAGCCGGCAATCGTCGGTGAGGTCAGGAATTCGTACACCCCTTCCGCCCAGGTCGGGGTAATCGCGACAAACTCGCGGCCGTCGACGTCGTAGAAGTCCAGCGCCTCCTCCACGCTCATCACCGTTGTCTCGATAACGCCATACTTCAGGCATTCCTCCGGGGTCAGCGTCAGCAACTTCCCGCGTTCCAAGAGAAGGACGCTGCCATCTTCGAAAACCACCGTGCCCGCTTCGGGAGGAGGAGCGGACGACCTAGCGGGAGGTGCGGTGGCAGGCGCAGGCGCCGGAGATTCCGGCAGGCCTGGTAAGAGATTGGTGGGGTCAAGCAACTTTTTGATCGGGTTTACGGATTCGTTGACTCGGGCCGGTGGCGGATTCGCCTCGAAAGGAATCGCCGAGTCCACGCTATATACTCTGTACGTGCCGTCATCTCTCCGCATGCCGCGGAGTTCGATATCCTTGTCAACCATCGCCACGGCGATGTCCCGGTTGTGTCCGCGGCTGTCGGCCAGAGCTTTAATCTTGGCCCGGACGAAGGAGACGGACTTTTCCTCGGCGGGGATCATCCCGGTGGGCCCGCCCAGGACAACCGGTTGCGCCGCGCCCATGGTGGCCACGGGCGTCGTTGTGATCACGTTACATGCGTAACTGATAACCGCCCCCGCCGAAATGGCGCCCATTCCCTCGATGTAGGCGATGGTCTTGCAGGGCGCTTTCTGTATAGACGTGGTGATCTCGATGGCCGAATCCACGCGGCCGCCGGGGGTGTCGATTCGAAAGACGATAGCGGAGGCTTCCAGAACGCGCGCCTTCTCGACGGCCCGCTCGACCACGACCGCCATGCTGGGATTGATCTCGCCGTCAATCGGGCAGACAATCACCACGGCGCGCGCCGTCGCGCCCAAGGCGAACGTTGCGCACAGGACCAATAAGGCGATGCGGGATCCAAGCGCGCGATTCATCGTTTGGTATCCTTTCGCCCTGCCCATTGTGTTCACCACAACGCCCTTCTTAATTGTATTCACTCAGTTCTTAGAACTCGCAGCAAACGGTCGACCGCTATGCTGTGTCGCGCAAAAGACAGGTCGTGGGGTATTC
>CAYNZS010000112.1:0-12678 GCA_964401695.1 uncultured Nitrospirales bacterium | reverse complement strand
TGACGAAGAGAGCCGATCCATCGGTTGCCACCGAGGGGTTGCTGCTCGACGATTGTGGATTTCTTTCTTTACCATGGCTTCCTAGTTGCCGTTGCCAGACTTGCTTGCCCGACCAATCAAAAGCGAACACGGTATCCGAGCCGTCTGCGCCCGCAGTCAGATAAATCCTTTTATTCCATACAATCGGCGTAGAGCGGCCTTTGCCCGGGACATCCGTTTTCCAGAGTACCGTCTCGGGATCCCATTTCACGGGATAGTCTCCCTCGGCAGCGCTTCCATTTCTCTCAGGCCCACGCCAGCGCGGCCAGTTGCCCTCCTCCGCTATCGAGGCTTGACTCGTCGCGGCAAGGGCAAGAAACACAATCAAACATCTCTGGCTCAGCTCACGATAAACAATCATTTCGCCTCCTCCTGAATTGTCCGGATAGCGTAGCTCAACAGCCATGTCCATTGCATCTTTTACTTTCGTCGAGATTTCACTTGTAGACCTTCCCCCACCACGACACAAACTTGTCAGCGAAGTAGAAATCTTCGGTCTGGAGTTCAGCGAAGATGTTACCACGCGAGGACCCCGCCAGACGTGGACAACCGCTTCGACCCGCATTCGACTTCACCTTGACTCTATTCTTTCGTTTAGATTACAGTCTTGATTCCGATCAACTCAACGACGATCACTGTCAGAATCATGGTGGAATCATCCTGGATGAGTTCTTGAACTCGCTAGGGAGGAACAACTATTGGGGAGTGAAATTCATGACCATGAAGCAAAAGGCGCCGCCCTCCGAACGCAAGTGGATACCCAAATCCGTCCGCCGTACGAGTGCACTTCTCATCGCGAGTGTGCTTTTTCTTGGCGCTATGGTGGTCTCGGGCATGGACATGGCCGAAGCGCAGGAATCTGATTCATCCGCTGCGTCCAGAGAGAAATCACCAAAAGAACAACTGGATGCCGCGCGCAAGCTTATGCATGCGGGGAAGTATGAAGAATCGTTGCAGGCATTTGAGCCATTTTTCAAGGAAAATCCAGGGATGATTACATCCGGCGATTGCGTGGCACTCGGGATAGTCTACACTCTCTTGGAAGATCGGCCGGGGCACGAGCGCTTTTCCCGCTGGGCTCTCGATAAATATGCTGAAACCAAGAGTCCATGGGATTCCGAGCATGCCGCTAAAGGGTATCTCGTGTTTCCCGAACCGAAGGACAAAGAACTTCTCGCCAAAAGCGTCAGGCTCGCTCAGGTTGGCATGGACAATATCGAAGCCGACAACCCATCACGTTCGTGGGTCTATCTAACCTATAGTATGGCGAAATACCGTACAAAGGATTACGACGAAGCAGCTATATGGCTCAAAAAGACAATCGATGACACCAAATTTGACAGTCTTATTGCCTTGGCGTTAGGTTACACAGTCCTCAATGAACTTGCCAGAGGAGATGCCGCGTCAGCGGCTGAGTATCTTCAACGGGCAAGAGATGCCGCGGCATCCATACACAAGGGAAATTGGGAGGGATTCAATCATTCTCAAATCATCCTGAAAGAAATGGAAGCGGCGCTACAAAAAGACGCCGCCAAATAGTTGGATCAATAGTAATTCCATTAATAACACTAGATGCGACATCTATATAACTGTCGAGATTTCAAGAACAAGCCACAATGGCACTAAGTCATAACCACCAGTATACCTGGTGGTCTGAGGAAAGCTGCTGAAAGGGGCCGGTCGACCCAATCGGAAGGGGTGGCGCAAGCATTGCTGTGGCGAGAAGTAAGGTATTGATTCTATGGCGGCGCCCGTTACGACACATCACTTGGGTCGAGCGAACCGAGCAGATGCCGTAGTTCCTCCTCGTTCTCAGCATCCGTTGGGTCGGCCAAAGTCTCGGTAACCTGTTGACGAAAGCCTTCGGAGAATTGCAGCCGTAAGCGATGCACTGCAACTTTGACTGCGCCAGGCGACTTTCCCAGGCATCCGCCAATCGCCTCGTAGGAATCCAATTCGCCACCGCCGCTCAATGTACCGCGCAGTTCCTCGAACACGTTTTCTTGATTCTTCAGCTCGTAACGCGACTTGAGCTTATCAATCGCGCCTTCCAGTATGGAGAGTGCCCAAACTCTATCGAAGGTGTTCTCGGCGCCCGGAACTGTAATCGCAGACTGAATGGTTGCTTCCACCCGGTGCACGTCCTGTAGCGGATAGGACTGGCTGACTTGTAGCGCTGGCTCTTCCCTGACGGGCGGACCGGCCTGGCTGAGGTGGTGCGCAGGCCCGAAGGGCGCAGGCTGTCGTCGATTCGCGCCTACGCAAATTCATTCGTAACAGAGATTCAAGGATACCCGAGATCGGTGAACAATACCCCGTACTCAGACAAGATTGTAAGCGCGACACCGCAATGGATCCATTTCACAACATGCGGTATTATAGGAATCCTCGCCTGCACTACGCGTAGGTAGGGCTCCTCCCGTACGCCTGAGTCTTCTCGTTCTTCCCTCTTCGAAAGCTTCCACGGAACACGATTCTTCTCTTTTCTCCCGAATTCAGGCGTCAATGGTTCGACCGATCGCCGAATGCGCGTACGTCTCCCCTATCGAAGATCCCGATTCCCAGCATTGGCACATGGCTTGCGGTGAGCGTTGGGAAAAGTAGAGAAACCAACATGCCCAATGGTCCACACAAACAGATCGTAATCATCGGCAACGGAGGAAAGACGGTGAGTGGTCAGAGTCCCACGAACGCTCGTGGCAAGGTGACAAAATCGCCATTGATAGCCTGGTGGCTCAAACACATCCGACGCTACGGGCTACTCAGCGTTAAGCGGACGCCGAAGGCGGGGCTCTTCGGACGAATCTCCTACCGGGACACTTGGACCTTCGAACTGGCGAAGGAGAGGAAAGGGTAAACGCGCGATATCTTTCGGAGGTCATGGGAAAGGGCCTGTCTTATCGCGAAATCTTCTGAGATTTGCGAAGATTCCACTCTCCCCAACCCCTCCCTCCTTGGTTCAGCGGGGTCGGTGGTGTGTGAAACCCGCCGACATGCCCCGCGTCTCAAAGATTTCTCCAACGGCCTATCGCGTGTTACCAGCACCTGTCCCGTCCGGACCCGGTCAGCGAAGCTGCATCATCGCTACCCCGTAGGCGCGCTCGACCATGCGCTTGCCGTTGCCCAGGCTGGGTGGGCCGTGGCCAGGAAACAGGCAGTCGCATTCCATATGACACAAGCGCCTCAGCGTTTCGACGTACGTGGCCCGGTCGTAATCGGGGGCGCCGTTCCAGCCCAGACCCGCGGACCGGCCGTCGGGGCCGCAGGATACCACGTCGCCGCCAAACCACAGGCGTCGGCCGTCGAGAACCAGCTCATAAATCATGCAGCACTCCGTATGGCCCGGGGCCGCGATACAGCGGAACGTCAGACCTTCTATGACGAGGTCGTCCCCATCCTCTACGACGCGGTCCGTCTCGCAAGGCTCAATGATGCGGCCAGCGAACCATCCCAGGCATCGGTCGTCCGCGGTAGCCATGGCCTCTGCCGCGATTTGACTGGCGACGATCTTAGTCCCTTTTTCTCTGAAGCGGGGCGCGTGACTGGCGTGGTCGAAGTGGGCGTGCGTGACCAGAAAATGTGAGATTCGGTCCACGTCGATCCCCCAAATCCGGCACGTTTCGCACACCGTGTCGAAACAGTCCTCTTCGTGATTAGCCCCCGAATCGATGAGCACGGCGGTTTCGCCAACCCGAACGAGGTAGCCGTTGTTGGTCTGGCCATAGGGGGGGCCGTTCACGAGGTACACATTAGGCAATAATTGCATTGCGGTCTCCTGTAAGCTTGCCGGGCTCGTCGCCCTCCGGATTCATTAGGCCTGGTAGGCACACCGCGCCTCCAGCAATGGTCGAAGCGAGGCATCGAATCAAACGATTCCAGTGTCGCATAGCGAATCGCGCATATCAAGATAAAGAACTTTCGCGACTCTTTGATAATCTCCTCTACAGCGCCCCATCCCCGTTCCGCTGGCAAATTGCGAAAGAAACACAGCTCAGGTTAAGGAGATCACCTGAATGTTGGACCGCCGCCTCGGCGGTCGTTGGGCGGAGAGAAGACGTCCGGCATAGGTCGACCGCCGGGGCGGCGCTCCCACATTCGTGCATTGTGTCCCCGAATTCCCCGGCGCAACGGTTCGAGACATCCGCGCGAGGGCGGCAGCGAACCGGAGGAGAGCTCATACACAATCATCACGCATGTAGCGCGTCGAAGTTCGTACTCGTGGGCTGGAGCCGCCGGGAAGCGCGTCAACGCTTCTGATATACTCGACCGCCAGAGGGTCAAGCTGATACGCGTCGTGGAAGAAATCCGAGAAGTGGGCAGGATGGACATGGCATTGGGAGCAACCATAGCTATTCGGATAAGCCTCCAGGTTCCGGGACAAGTCTCGCGGCCTTCCTCTGGCGGACCAGCGGCGCCTCGGCGAGCGAAAGACGTCTCGGCATGAGCTATTACTCCCGAATCCGCCTAGCGGCTTTGGCCTCGATGGCGTTCCATGTGTCGCTTCTTGTGGCGTTCGGAGCGTGGCCGCGAACGGACGCTATCGACCTACAAACCAACGACGACCCTTTCATCGTAGATCTCCAGCCGCCGGAGGAGCTCGTGGCGAAGCGGCTCGTCGAGACGGGCGCTCCATCGACCGAGCCTCCGAGAGACTCAGACCTCGTCAGCGCTGAGAATACACAGGCGCTGACCCCCGACGAAGTTACGAAGGATGCGTCGCAGGCCGGTGTGGCGGACGAATCGGATTTCGAGAGACTTGCTACGTCGCCGCCCGCTGAACCCGTCGAGGCGACTCCGCCCCCCACGCCCGAGGCGAGTCCGGAGCAGGCGGCGTCGAAGGCGGTACCCTTAGAAGCGGAACCGTCACCGGATCCAGCGGAAGACAATCCTGCGGAACGGCCGGAAAGCGACTCGGTTCTCGTTGCCCAAGCGCCCAAGCCAAACCCCCAAGACGATACCGAGGCGCTCGACGAAAAAGAACCCCTCGAAGTGACGCCTGAGGAGAAGCCGGAGCCGAAGCCCGTCGAGGAGCTGCCCGAACTTTTTGAGGTCGCCGCGGCTCCACCCGTGCCGCCTTCCAAGGAAATCCTCCCTAACGAGAGCCAAGGCCGCGCCGACAAAGGGGCATCCGCGAAAAGCCCGTTGAGTTTCGCGGCGAACCAGCATGAACTGGCGAAATACATGCAGGATGTTCAGCAACGGGTCGAATTGGTGTGGCGAAGCGTCTTGCGCTTCCGCTATTCCGGCACGAATCAGGCTACGGCTGTCCTCGATTGTTCGATCAGCCCGTCGGGATCGCTGACCTCGGTGAAGATCGCCGATCCGGGGAACTCTATCATCTACGCAGCGCTCTGCAAGGAAGCTATCGAGAAGGCCGCACCCTTCAGCCCTTTCCCTTTCGACGTGCCCAAAATGTACCGGTCTCGAGATCTTGAAGTCAGCTGGACCTTCACTTTCAAGTAACCCATCGCGCCCGTCCGCGCCGAGACCGCCGATCAGAAAAGGAGCCCCATGCAAGAAGCTATCGAATTCATACGACAGGGCGGATGGCCCATGATTCCCCTGGCCATCTGTTCCTTGGCGGCACTGACGGTGATAATCGAGCGCTCTTTCGCGTTGCGGCGTAGCAAAGTGATGCATCCTTCCGCGCTTGACCTTGTCAATACATATCGCGGGGAAGTCTCCGCTGCTCCCGGCGTGTACACTTGTCAGCGCGCGCGCGGCTCGCTGTCGCGCATCGTCGAGGAAGTCATCCATTCCCGAGACATGGACCGGGCGCATATCGTGGAATCCATGCAAGCCACCGGACGCAGGGAGGTTGGCCATCTGGAACGCGGTCTAACGCTGCTGGAAATCGTCGCAGGGATCAGCCCGCTTATTGGCCTTCTTGGCACCGTTCTGGGGATGGTTACCGTGTTCGATGCCATTACGGCTGAAGGGATAGGCAACCCGCAAGTGTTGTCGAACGGCATCAGCAAAGCGCTGGTCACGACGGTCGCGGGGCTTTGCATCGCCATCCCTAGCCTGGCTTTTCACAGTTACTTCAGTAGGCGCGTCGAATCGCTGGCTATGGAAATGCAGGATGTGGCGATGGGTTTCATCACCAAAGTTCGAATGCCGGCGCCGAGACCTTCAAAGGAGGTCGCGGTAGAAACAATGCCCTTTGCCGAACCTCAGGCCTAGCCCGGATGTCTCACCGGTTTCCGTAGCGAGACGGTGGAGAAGGTTGCTTTGTCGAGACTTGTTCGAAGCAGGCGTTACAAGGCAATACCTGCGGACGACAGCGTGGCGGGTAACGTCGAGGTCGAAAGGCGAGAAAGGTCTCGTCAGAGTGGCCCTATCCGCGGTCGCAGTAGAAAAGCGGTGAAACATCCGGGCTAGTCACGGCTCGGGCGCGTAGCGTATCGTGGCGGCTCCGCCTTCCATTTCGTAGCCGAATTGCGGTATCAGCCACGGCATGATCAGTAGGTCAAGGGCCGTTCTCAGGGGCACGTCGTTCATGACCGCGGGGTTGATCGGAAAATCATGAAGCCGCTCCTCGGCGCGTACGGACAGCCCGAGTTGCTGGGAGATAGCGGGAAGCGCATCGCGTAGAGACATCGCGCCTCCCCCTGCTTCAAAGTGCCGCGCGTCGTCCGGGGCCTTCGGAAGATGCAGACTCACCTTTTGTTCCAGGCGCGCGGCGTCCTCTGCGTTTAGCGAGTCGCCGTTTAGCAGAACGCTCCGCCGCGCCGGATTTTCCAGTGAGTGGATGTAGACGTGATCCTCCGTGCCAATAGCCGCAAAAGAACCGGGAACGATCCGGGCGGATTTCAGGATGGCCTCGACCGCGCTCTGGAGCGACACGCCACGCAAGTACAACTCTCCCGATTCGGCTTCGGCGACCGCGTTGTCCGCGATGATGGTAATCCCGTTGTAGTAACCAAGTAGCGCGAATGCGTCATACAGCGACGTTCCGGCACCCAAGGAAAAAGGCAGGACTTCCTTATCGAACTTCCCTGCCAGGGCCTCATCCAACCTGAGCCCCGTGAGGATCTCATAGTCCGTGGGATAGATGAAGGCGTAGCCGTCGGCGCGGTCAACCCGGCAGTCCGCTTCTCGAGCGAGAATATCGAGAATCGCTCGCGCAGAGAGTTCCGTTTTGGCTTGAGGGGCCAGGGGGTACTCCTCGAGGCCGTTCATGAGAACCGCGCCTCCACCGGCCGTCTCGCCCAGGCCGCGTAAGGCGAACCCGAGTCGATTCGCTGTCAGATGCCACGAGATGGGTGCATTCGGATCCGCCGCGACGGCAAGCTGTGCCGGAGCCTCGGCAGGGCCGCCGGGGGCGGTAGCGCATCCGCCGAACAGCGCACACGATATCAGGGCAATCCCCAGAAACGAATCTCCGCGCTTCTTGCGTTTGGCTGTCAAAATCGAAACACCTTTTCTACGGGACCACGGTCGCAGCGGGGACAAAGAAGCGACCCATCCTTGGTCCGATTCCGCGTTGCGCCGCGGCAACAACTGACGCATGAAACCCCCTCGCAACGATAGCAGACCAATCCATGGTCATCGCTCATATCCGAGTTCGCCAGCGCGTTCTCATCTTGATCTCCAGGGGGCCAGCCGGGCTTTCGCAGCGCCTTATGGCATTGCGGGCAATGGGTCGTAAATGCCTGCGATTCGTAGGCATTCGAGGTCACATATTCGGGCGGCCACGCCTCGATGGCGAAACAATGATCTGCGTCGCAATACGGGCATCGGTATTCGCCGAGCGCACGTCCAACGACGCTAGGCTTCACGCTGACCACAAGGGCAATTTCGACAGGAGAAATCGGTGCCATTTCGCCTGGATGAATTAGGAGCGTCTGTTGGCACGATGGGCAATCGAACCCGACTATCTGGCCGCGCGCGTGGGCGCGATTCGACCGCCGCGTGGGCGCGATAAGAACGAGCAAGGCAACGGCGGCGAAACCGGCCGTGATTGGAACTACCAATTGCGGTAGGGAAAACATGGTCGCGCGGCTCCGATTGTTACTGCGCGAAGAGGATCCGTCAAGCGCACACTACTTGTCAAGGCGCGCGCTGTAGCCTATACTGACTCCATGTTCGCTCTAGCCGTTATCGGGATCCTTCCGGCGCTCGCCCAGATTCAAGTGCGGGCCGAGGAACCGTTCGCTATAGAACTCATCGATGGCGAGTTTCTTTACGGCTTCGCCGACGAGGAAGTGTTGGACTCTGGAAGCAACACCGGAATACAGGTGGATGTGGACGCGCCCTGGTTGCGCGCACTGGAGCGTCACAAAACACTGAGCCTGAGAGAGGTCAAAGACCATCGGCGCGAGCGGCCCGATGCAAGGGAACAGCGCTATTTGGCGAACGGTTACGTCCTTGTCAAAGGCCCGGCGGGAAGTCTGGCAGTCGAGGCGTCTGAGTTTGAACTCGCCCGGCGCTCAAGCGCGTTGGCTTCCGCCCTTGCGCGCGAACGAGCGGACGCGACCGAAGTACAGCTCCAATTTCTGGAAAGTTCCAGAGGCGCCGAGGTTGATGTGGGAGAGCCCGGATTCATGGAGCAGTGGCGGCGTCACTTGATCGTGGCAGGGCTCTGCGCCACATTGGGGCTACTCGTCGTCCGAACCCTGATCCTTCGCTAAGCCGTCCTTACGGCTTAATCGACAGGACTTCGTAGGCGTAGACCGAATCCGCTTTACCCTTGAGAACGGACGTTCCGATGGAGCGGGCCTCGACGCCGTCTTTCACGATGTCGTAGGTCGGTTCGCCTACCAGCACCCGCCCCCCCTTCGCCACCGAGCACAGGCGCGCGGCCACGTTTACATGGTCGCCGAGCACGGTAAAGTCCATCCGTTCAGGGGAGCCGATGTACCCGGCGATTACCTCGCCCGTATTGATGCCGATCCCTGTTTCGAAGGTTGGCATCCCATTCGATTTGCGCTGCACGTTTAATTCGGCGTTCTTCACCTGCATTTTGACCGCCGCCTGCACCGCGTGCGTGGCGTCGCTCTCGCCCAAGATAGGCGCGCCGAAAAGCGCCATCACTTCATCGCCGCTGTACTTGTCCAAAGTGCCGTTGTGCTGAAAAATGATTTCCGTCATCGCCGTGAAATGCTCATTGAGCAACTCGATGAGGTCGGTCGGACGCATCCGCTCGGCCATGGGCGTGAACGAACGGATGTCGCAAAACATCGTGGTCACGACGCGGGTCTGTCCGCCCAGTTCGAGTTGCGAGCCGTCGTTCATGATGACTTCCACCACAGAGGGAGACAAGAAGCGCCCTAGGCTGGCGCGCTTCTTGTCCGCTTCGAGCATCCTCTCGTAGAGCCGCACGTTTTCGATAGCCATGGCGCTCTGGTTCGCGAAAGCATGGAAGAGCTCTAGATCCTCATCCTGGAATTGCGAACCCAGTTTCGACGAATCCACATACAACGCGCCAAGAATCCGGCCATCTATCTGCAATGGAACACAGCACGCGCTCACGATGCGCTGGCGGATGATGCTTTCCTTCATCGCGTATTGATCGTCCGCACCGGAATCCGCCACGAGAACGGGTTCACCGTCATAGGCTGCTCGCCGTGCGATGGTCATGCTCGGTGACGCTTCTCCGATTTCGCTGCCCATGCCGCGGGCAACTTGCGCGCCCAAATTGTTCGATTTCTCATCCTTAAGGATCAGAAATCCGCGCTCGGCATTCATGACTTCCAGCGCCAGATCCAGGAGATCCTCGATCCGCTTCTGAAGGTCGGCGTCGCCCCCAATCAGTTTGCTTGCCTTGTAGAGAGCGTCCAGCCGGCGGAAGGCCCGTCCTATTTTGACGACTTCGTCTTCGCTCAGCGACAGGGCCCCGGACGATGGACCAGCAGTCGTCATTCCCAAGGCCGCTTGGCCAGCGGACTGCCCCATCATCGTCATGCTCGCCGAAACATCTTCCATTTCCTGCTGGATGGCAGCGATGTTGTGGACTTTCGAATCCGGCGCCGTCTTGCTGCGCTGCTCTTTGACGCCGGCCGCGTCGTCGTGGAAGATGGCCCGGCATTGGCTGCCAAACCATACCTCGTCCTTATCCGATAGGATGCGCTCGACGACGCGCTGCCGATTCACGTAGGTGCCGTTCAGGCTCTTAAGATCTTCGAGAACGGTCTGGTCGCCCTTGATGTGGATGATCGCGTGGTAGCGGGACACCTCGTCGGCCTTCAGTACCACCTCGTTATCGTCGGCGCGTCCGAAACGGGTCTCGGACACTTCCATGTCGATGGCGATTGGGGTCAGTCCAGGCTGTTCAATGATCAATTTTGGCATGTCTACGAACTCTACGGCGATAATAGCAGCCGAATTCGGCCCAATCAATTCCGCGCCAACGGACGCACCAAGACCGGCTGCCGCCCCAGGCAAAGTTGATCTTTGCAAGGCACCGACTTACACTTCGCGTAAGGGGATGGGAGCAATCTCGTGTCACTTTTCGATCTGTGCCAAGAATACAATATCCAATTCAAGAAGAGCCTTGGTCAGAATCTATTGCTGGATGACAACATCAACCGGATCATGGTCGACGCCGCCGGCATCACCGGTGACGACAGCGTCGTCGAAGTAGGAGCGGGCCTTGGAGCGCTTACAACGCAGCTCTGCCAGAAGGCCAAACGCCTACTCTCCATCGAAATCGACCGTACGTTTATGCCGTGCCTCGAAGATCAATTCGGCACAATGGAGAACGTACGCCTCTTTCGCGGCGATGTGCTCAATCATCCGGTCGAAAAACTCATCGGTAAATTCTTGCCCGGCGGTGGCCCGTATAAGATGGTCTCGAATTTGCCGTACTACATCACAACGCCTATCCTGTTCCATTTTTGGGAATCCTGCGTCGCCTTCGACCGAATCGTCATCATGGTGCAGGAAGAGGTGGGCCAGCGCATGGTCGCGCGGATTGGCGCTTCGGATTACGGAGCCTTTTCTCTCGCCTCGTGCTACTATGCCGACATCGATCTCGTGCATAAAGTGCCCAACACCTGCTTCAGGCCACAGCCGAAAGTGAACAGTTGTATCGTGCGCTGCCGCGCGTGGAAAGAACCGCTCTATTCGGACATCGACGGCCCGTTTCTACTTTCCATCATCCGAACCGCCTTTTCGCAGAGACGCAAGACGCTCCGGAACTCCCTGACACGATCGGGCGGTCTTGAGGCGCCGAAGGAAGTCACTCTCGACGCTATGGACGCGGCGGGAATCGACTCGAGCCGCCGTCCGCAAACGTTGACACTCGACGAATTCGCCGAAATCGCCAGGGAAATTGCCAAGAGAACACAGCGCCCGCTCGCGGAGGCAACAGGAAGATGCGCTCAGCTACAAAGGAAAGGATTGGATGAATGACCGCATTCGAGGTCTCTGCTATGCACCGTCTTATCGTAAATGACCTCAAGTCCGGTGTGCTGGCCATTGACCGCGACGACAGAGTGGCGGTCGTAAATCCCGCGGCACTCCAGCACTTGGGCTTGGAACCGGGCACTATCATAGAAGGTGAGCCCATGGCGAGCTTCGACGCGCTTCAGCCCTTCCTGGGACTGGTCGGGCAAATGAAGACCTCGGGAGAAGCCATCATGCGCCACGAGGTCGTCCTGCGCGAACGGACTCTCGCCCCCCTCGAGATTGGCGTGTCGGCCTCGCTGCTCGAAGGCTCTGGCGAATATAACGGCGGTGTCCTCCTCTTCACCGACATGACCGAACGCCGGAGACTTGAACGCGCCGCGGCGATCAATCAACAGCTCGCGTCGCTGGGTGAACTCGCCGCGGGCGTCGTGCATGAACTGCGCAATCCGCTAACCATCATCAGCGGAAGGGCGGAGTCGCTTCTCCGCATTGTGAAAAGCGAGAAGAAGGCGCGGGACAATGTGACCAAGATTATCAAGGAGGCGAAACTTCTGGAGCGATCTATCGCGCAATTTCTCGGATTTTCGAGACCGTTTGAAATTCAGATGGCCCAGCATTCCGTCGCGGACATCGTCGGCAGAACGCTCCAATTATGTGGACAACGAGCGGACCAGCGTTCCGTCGAGCTTCTCTCGCGAGTCCCGGAATCCCTCAGCGACATCTACGTCGACGGCGACCGGATCGCGGAGGCCCTCGCCAACATAGTCGCGAACGGAGTGGACGCCGTCGATGAAGGGGGGCGTGTATCGGTGGCCGCAAGGGAAGAGGGAGCGAATGCAGTATTCGAGGTGACAGACGATGGGCCCGGCATTCAGCTTGCGCCTGGCGAGGACCTCTTCTCCCCCTTCTTCACTATGAAGAGGGACGGGGCGGGGTTGGGGCTGTCGATCGTCCAGCGGATCGTCAGCGCGCATGCCGGCAACGTAGCCCACGAGAATCGTGTTGAGGGTGGAGCCCGATTCGAAGTCACGCTCCCCATTGCGCCGCGCACATCTTAGCCCGGATATCACCGGCTTTCATAGCAAGACGGCTAGTAACCACCAGCGGAGCTGGTCCGCATCGCTCATAGCTTCCGGGGCAGGTACTCTGCGACTCTTTTTTTGTCGATTCTGGGCTCTTGAGAGGGTTCTGGAGTAATTTTCTCGTCGACGGGACACACTTCCCCCTTTTCTCACGGTTCTTATCGCGCCGGCCGGCTCCGCTCAGCGGCGCAAGGGGCAGTGTTGG
>CAYNZS010000111.1:0-12729 GCA_964401695.1 uncultured Nitrospirales bacterium | reverse complement strand
GAAACAACCAACTGCCGATGAGGTTATTGCGTTCATGACCAACGCCGTTCATGCGCTAGGACAATCGCCACGACATCTCATCCCCGATCAAGGAAGTCAGTTTGCCTCGGAAGATTTCAGAGCGTGGTGTAGTGCGGGACCGCGGAATATCAAACAACGCTTTGGCGCTGTTGGCCAGTACGGATGCATCGCCGTTATTGAAAGACTGATGCGGTCCATAAAAGACGAATGCACCAGACGCACTCTCGTTCCGTTGAGTGAGGATGGCATTCGAAGGGAGGTTACGCTCTATATCGACTGGTACAACCAGCGACGCTCACATCACTCCCTTGGTGGACGAATTCCCATGGAGGTGTATTTCGGAATCGAGGAAGAAATCATCTGTTTTGAGACGCGCGGCGAAAACGCAATATCTATTCGACTCGTTATCACGCACATCGAGAACCGAAGGCATCTTCCCATCGTATAACTGAAACGTGTGGCTTGAGTTGCTCACCGTGTTGGTGGTGTGTTCTTCCACGGACGGATCTGTCCATGCCTTAGAATCCGAACGATTTGAAGCATTCAAACACACGGAGCTCGTCCCATCACCATACTTTTGGTTAGCCTACCCGCCATTAAACTGTCAAGAGCTACACATATTCGATCTTTTATGGCCGTTCCGAAAGTTCTGGACCAGTACAGGTGTGGCGATTGAAACCGGCGGAGTGCCTTTGCCGATAATTCCGGCGCACAGGCTCTTCCAATTGTTGTTAGGGCTTGAGCCTGCACGCAGAATCTATTCCGGCAACGCGACTGTTTGGCCGGTCCGCATGCTTTCGAGGGCTTTGAAGGTCAGCGCATGGGCTCGATAAGAGGCTTCAAGGCCTATAGGCATTTCTTTGCCTTGGCAAAGAGCTTCTCCAATGGTCTTAACGAGAGTCTTGTGGCCTTTGTCCTGGCGTCCTGCCCAGTTATTCATTTTTGCGCTGTGGAAGGTCAGGGAAGAAAAGTCATCCAATACGGCGCACGCGCCACCTGAGAACACTTCAACGCGCTCCTTCGATAGCTGTACACTCCCCATGGTCGAATAGATTATCGACGCCACCGAGCCATCATCGAACTTGACCACTGCGGCCATATTGTCTGTCGCGACAAAGCGATCCCCGTCATAGGAGAGCATGGCTGCTGAAACGGACAACGCGCGCGCCCCGGTGAGCCATAGGCAATAATCGAAGAAATGACACGCCTCGCCGACAATGAGCCCCCCGCCCTCCTCCGGCGGATGCATCATATGGCCCCTCGGTATCAGACCAGCGTTACATCGATACGTGATCATGGCCGGATCCTTCCGTGCATCGACGAAGTCCTTCAACCGTTCGGAGGCCGGGGCGTAGCGGCGGTTGAAAGCGCAGGCGTAGCGGATTGCGGACTCTCGGACGGCCTCGTATACGGCTTCCAGTTCGTCTGAATCAACAGCCATGGGCTTTTCTACGAGGATGTCCTTCCCAGCCCCAGCTCGCGCGGCATCGATTGCGATGGGGCCGTGCAGGCTGTTCGGCGTGGCCACGACGAGCAGTTGCACGTCTTCCATGGCCAGGACCTCGCGGTAGTCCGTCCCGCAATGCCTTACGCCGTACTGCTGTGCCAGACCATGAACCGTGGCGGCCGTGCCGCTGATAAACGAGGCGAACTCGAAGGCTGTTGATTTCTTGAAGTACGGCAAGCGCTCTTTCTTGCAGAATCCTCCACATCCGATGACCGCAACGGAAGTCGTAGTCCTCGTATCGCGTCGCGGCGGGTGCGCTGTTATCTCTGGATTGGGGTCTTCGCGTTGCGCGACGTCCGGGTATTCCAGAACGATACTTAGAGGGCGTAGCCGATCATCGTCTAGCGCGGCGTAGGCTTGCTCGGCTGAGTCGAGAGGCGTAACTTTCGAGATGAGGCGATCTACGTTGATCCGCCCGCCGGCGATGAGGCGCAACACCTCTTCCATGTTGCGGTTTTCAGTCCAGCGCACGAAGCTGGCCGGGTAGTCCTGACCGCGTTCCTCGTAATTTTTGTCGTAGCGCCCAGGACCGTAGGATCGGCTGATGAAAACATCCAGTTCCTTTTCGTAGTAGGGCATGTATTCGATATCGAGGCCGATCATGCCTACGATGGCGACGCGGCCGCGCTCACGCGCCAACGCAATCGCCTGATTGATAGGTTCTGAACTCTGAGTTCCCGCGGCAACTATCACAACATCCACGCCACGACCACCGGTGAATTCGGCGGCGGCTTCATTTAATGGCCGATCGGGTGGCGAAAAAGCTGCGTCCGCGCCGAGTTCGAGGGCCAGTCCGGCACGATCTTTTTCAAGGTCGAAACCGATGACGTGGCCTCCCGCGAGTTTCGCGAATTGCGCCGCCAACTGCCCCACGAGCCCGAGCCCCAATACCAAAACGTTGTCGCCTACCTCGACGCGCGCGCGCCGTACCCCTTGGAGCGCGATACTGCCCAACGTCGCGAAACAGCCCTGCACCGAGGAGACCTCTTGGGGAACCGCGACGACTAAGTTCTCCGGCACGGCCACGATCTCCGCGTGGCCCGCGCTGGCGCCTGCGCAAGACGCCCGGTCGCCCGGCGCGAAGCGGGTGACTTCCGATCCGACTTCCAATACGAGACCCGTGGCGCTGTATCCCATGGGCTTGGGTTCATTGAGTTTGCTTTTCACAGCCTCGATCGCGGCACCCAGGCCTTGTTCTTTTGCGCGCGCGACGACCTTGCGAACGAGATCGGGCCGCTCCTTCGCCCGCGAGACTAGATTCTGGCCCGTTACCTTGAGGGTCATGCTTTCCGTGCCGGAACTGATGAGCGAGTGGGTCAACCCAACAATAACTTCTCCGCGACCGCAGACCGGTCTCGGAAATTCGGAGACGCTCACTTTTCCGCGCCGATTGATGACCTGTTTCATGAAGCTCTGAATCCTCGAACATTCGTGTTCGGTTAAGAGCGGTTTGAAGTGTTGACAAGAGGCCAAGCGGTTGCTCCAATTGTGTTTACGAGAGCGCAAGAAGGAGCGCCCCAAATGGCCCATAAGCATTCTATCGAGGTTCGTCGTGTCTTGTCCAGTGTAATTTCCCCCAGCCAATTGGAGCGGACCGCGCGTGAGGAGGGATTCATCCAGCGCGCCCGAAAGGTTGATCCCGTGGCGTTCTTCTGGGCCCAGGTGCTCGGTTTTGGCGCGGGTGCCGAGAAATCCTTGGCGAGCCTGCGGCGCTGCTATGCACTTCATGCCGGTGCCACGCTGGTCCCCTCCGCTTTTTACGACCGCTTCACGCCGGCGCTGGCTCAATGGTTGCAGCGTATCCTGTTGGAAGTATTGCAGAAGAGTACTGGCCCCGCCCGCGCATTGCGAGGCCGACTCTCGACGTTTATCGATCTGATGGCCATCGACGGCACGGTGGTGCGCCTGCACGGTCTGTTGGAGCGCGCTTACCCGGCTTGCCGCACGAATCACACGAAGGCCGCGGCAAAGCTGACTGTCGTCATGAGCGTGACGGGAAAGGGCGCGCACTCCGTGCAGCTTTCCGCCGAGCGCCGCAACGACAGCAAACTTCTGCGTGTCGGACCGTGGGTCAAGGACCGGCTCCTACTCTTCGACCTGGGCTATTACGGCTATCGCCTCTTTCAAAACATCGCACGCAAAGGCGGCTTCTTCGTTACCCGTCTCAAGGCCAACGCCAACCCTACTATCGTCAGCGTCCTTAACGGAAGCAAGGCGGACGCGGCCTGATCACGGTCATGCTTCAAGAGGCAATAGATCCCAACCGGGCCCGCGCTGGTGGTTTGCTCGCAGAACTGGAAGCCATTCCCGTATGAGTGAAAACACCCGAAAATACGGCGCAAAAGCCAATCCAAGTAGAGCTAAACCGATCACGGATGAATCCTCGAATTATCCACTTGATTGTGGTGTTGCTCGAACTCGAATCGTAGTCGATCATGCGCCTACGCGGAAGCGTGATGGCGATTTTTTTCGGTCACCCTTCTTGGCAAGCGTTCAAGAACTTCCGCAAAGGCTTGGCTTGCGATGGGATGATTAAACTCTTCCTTAACCCGCTCAAAGCCTTGTTCGCCAAGCTGTTTACAGAGTTTCGGGTCACCCAGCAGGCGTTCGATCACACCGGCGATAGCGTCGGAATCTTCGGGATCGACAAGCAGACCCGATACCCCATCTTCCACCGACTCTGGAATTCCACCTATATTGCTCCCGATGACGGGTTTCTTGCATGCGTTGGCTTCGAGGAAGGTGATCCCGAAGCTCTCCAGGTGAAGTTTCCCCAAGTCATAGAGGGTGGTCATTACATATACTTCGCAGGCGTGGAAGAATTCGAGTACGTTTCGATTGCCCACGAATTGCACGCTATCCGCCACGCCCACGTCTGCCGCGAGCCGTTCAAGAGGTTCGCGGTACGGGCCTTCGCCCACGATCACGTAGACCGTTTCGGGAAATTCCGCGAGAACCCCTGGCAGGAGCCGAATAATGCGATCGAATCCCTTATTCGGAAGCAGGTGCGCGACAATCAACAAGATGCGTTTGCCTGCGAGGCCCTCTCGATTTTTGAAGGCTCTCACGTCTACAGGTTTCTCGAATTTTTCCAATTCGATGTTCGGGTGAATGACGGTCACGTTGTCCTGCCGAACGCCGTGCGCCAAAACTTGGCCCTTGGTCCACCGGCTGTTCGCGACAATGCGATCCGCGCCCTGTAGGCTCTCTGCTCTCTTTCGCCCTAAGAACCCGGCCATGGGGCGAACGATTTCCTGGCCATGGACGTGAATGATTGTCGCGCACCCGTGCCGTTGGGCTAGTGGACTCAACAGGCCGACAGGCCAGATGGAGGTGAAGTAGGCGACGTCGAATTTTTCGCGCGACAGGATCTTCTTCAGGGCGCTCTTCATGCGCAAGAGGCCAAGCAGCGTCTCGATTTTGCGGCCGATGCCGGCGGGCCGAGCGCTTCGGCACCTGACGCGGATGACGCGGTAAGGCAAGCCGGCGTCGAGCTTCTCGGCGCCGGGCCACGCGGGCCCGAGCACGCAGACGTCGCCGGGCGGCAGCCCGCGGCAGATCATCTCTCCAACGACGGCGACGCCCCCCACGACCGGTGGAAAGTTGTCGGTAACAACTAGAATATTCAATCTCGGCTACCCATCCGCGTTGCGTTTGCGCGCAATGGTCACGCGCATGTCGGATAATTTTTCGTGCCACAGCGTCCAGCAGGGCGCCGAGTCTTCTCGTTCACGGCAGACCAGGTAGTCCGATTCGAGCACAATTTCGCACTGAGCCGTAATGATCTTGCGCACGGCGGTCCAGTCGATGTGGTCAGCTTTGAAGACATGGATATCGCCGTTATCGCAGTAGGTGGCGGAGTTCGGGCGGAAGCTCCGTATCAGGAAGCCTCGCCACGCGCGCGGAGATAGGAGTTGGCGCGCGCGCCGGGCCAGCTTCAGTTTCAATGGCTCAAGTCGTTGCTCGCCCATGCTCCACAGATAGCCGCCCAGCGCATCGCCGCGCAGTTGGCGAAGGTAATTCATGTAATCGTGATCGAGGGTCCAATACGAAGGAGAGGCCTCGTGGTCAATGAAGACGACGCCCCCCGGTTTGACGACGCGAATCATTTCAGATACGGCGGAAAGGTAGTCGGGGATGTGATGCAGCACTGAATATGTGGCTGCCAAGTCGAATTGGCCGTCCGCGAAGTTGCCCAAGTCCCGTCCATTTGAGAGGACCGTCTTGGCGGCTCCGTCCGTTTGCTGTGCCAGGAGGCGAAGGCTTCCTTCGGATACGTCGCTTGCCGTTACCTCAAGGCCTTGCCGCAACATGTGGCGAGTAAGGTTGCCGGTTCCAGCGCCAAGATCCAAGGCAGAAAGGTTGGAGTCATCGGTTTGAATGGCGACTTTCGCCTGTTCGAGGAGGGCCGCTATCCTTGCCTGTTCCACGGCATTGAATATCTCGGTATGCTTCGCATCATAGTTTGCGGCGAACTTGTCGTGGCTCGCCCGATTCTGGGATACGAATTCCTCATCGGTGTGCATCGCTAGTTCTCCGCGCTCAAACGAGAGCCCTGCGACGGTTCGAGTGGTTGAAGCCAAGCATCGAGGTTCTTGTCGAGAAGCTTTGCCAGGCTTTCGATATCGGGCCTGAATTCTTCGGTGAGCATAGCGCGTAATTCGGGAGTCATCGGTTGCCGATCTTCCGTCTGCTTGTTCCAACGGCGTAAAGGCTCAAGGAGGCCCAAGCTTTCTATGCCCAGGGCGCGATGGATGGCTTTACGGGCTTTCACCCACGCTTTGGGAGGCCGCTGGGTAACGGTGGCGATGAGGGAGCTTTTCAGTCGTTTGTTCTCGTTGACCTTAGGGAAGTCCGTGCGATGATCCGACGGCACATCCAAAAATGAAAGCACCTCCTCGTATACGCTTCGCGTGTCGCGCGCGAAATCGTCCATAAAGTATACGCGGACTTGCTCACGGGGAAATATCTTCAGTACACGCTCGACTTGCTGTCCCAACATGCCGACTTCGCGATACTGAAGAAATGCCGGCTCCAGGCATCCTTTCGGTACGGATGCCCCGTTCGCTCGCTCATGCTGAAGCGCCCACGCCTTTTCGATATTCTTCTCAGATTCGTACAGCGCATAGAGCGCTTGGGAATGAAACGAATGTATCATGTCAACGGGATTGCGGAGCATGATAATCAGTTTCGCGCCGGGGGCAAAGGCGTGCAAGGCTTCGATGGCGACCTTCGAGTACATGTAGCGAATGCTGCCCTCGCCCAACGCCCGATGTTGCGCGGTGGCGCCTTGAAAAAGGCGAAGGTACTCTTCCTCGGTGCTCACAAGGCGAATGCCTGGAAAGTCGCGGCAAAAATAATTGGGCTCTTTTTGTGGACAGAAGAAGATGCTGGGGTGTTGATCGAGATACTGAGCCAGAGCTGTAGTACCGCTCTTCGGGGCGCCGACGATAAAGAAGTTTGGACGATTCACGATAGGAACCGAGGGTTTTCCATACGGGGTCTTTGGGAGGCGCAACGGGCGCTGGATTAGGTGAATTATGACCCATAGCGAGGGCCAAGTTAAACAATTGCCGGGAGAAAACAAGAAAACACCGCGGCTCTCGCAATCAGGCGCGCGATTCCCGCCGGCCCGAAATATGATCGCCGCTAAGAGTCATGAAAGGTTGCTCGCAGTTTTGACCATCGCCACCGCTGCGGTTACAATCTCGTGATTTCGTCTGCCGCGGTTGTGGACGATTCTCTCTCGAAGCACTCAGACTTTCGAAGGTTCCGATAATGCCCAACAAGCTATTTGGACTATCCCTTCACCCATTTCGTGTATCGCGGCGGCTTGAGATCAACCTGATCAGACGCTACCTCGACGTGCAAGCGGGCGACCGGCTATGCGATATCGGGAGCGGCGACGGGTATTGGATGCGGCGCATTACGGGGGCCGCGCATACCACTGGACTCGATATCGATTGGCCGTCGCATCTTGCAGCGCGGGAGAATCTGGTCAAGAACCATACCGAGTTCGTGATGGGTTCGGCAGAAGCCATGCCCTTCGAAGACGAGTTCTTCGACAAGATTTTCGGCATTTGCTCCGTGGAGCACATCGCGGATCGAGAGTCGGCTTTTGCTGAAATCAGACGCTGTCTGAAAGTGAACGGGGTGCTTGCGCTCACGTTGGACAGCCTCACGTATCCCACGACGACGGACGCGCAACGAGCACGGCATCACGAGAGATTCTTTACGCCTCATCTATACGACTTGGAGACGGTCACGCGGTGTCTTGAGGGAAATGGAATGAAGCTGACGGACTACAAGTTCATCGTCTCGACGGCGGTGGGGAACTTCATCTACCGAATGATCGAGCGGAGATACCGTCTTCAATATCCGTTCTTCCTCTTGTTCTATCCCCTGATTCTCTTTACGGACACGTTCTTCAGCGCGAATCGGCATGGATGGAAGCTGGCCATTCGCGCCGTGCGAGAATCCTGAGCGCGGCAGGGCGCGCGCCTATGGCTCTGGAGTCTGACCGGCGCCAGTTTCCGGGGCCTCGGTGTAGCGCAAGAGGCAAACGAGAAATCCCATGAGCAAGTAGAGGTATACGTAGCGCGATACGCCTGGAGATTGTAGAAAGGCCCCGGCCATGATGCTGATGTATCCCGTAAAGAGCGCTACGGCAATGATGCAGTAGCGTGAAGCCATGCGCCGTATGCGCGTCAAGGCGTACCACACAAAGCACCCGTGAAAGCTCAGAAGGAGGATTAGTCCCACGAGGCCGGACTGGTAGAGGACCTCGATGAAGTAGTTGTGAGCGCCGCTATCGATGTATACGAAGGCACCGTCGCTGGTGCGAAAGGGAAACACCAGCCGATGCCCCATGGCGGTTCCGAAGATTGGGTTTGCTTTCCACTCCTCAATGGCTCCTCCCCATGTCCAGATGCGCCATCCGCCTTGGGCGGCCTCGGATTGGCCTCGCACCATCAGGTCGAGTTGCGCCCGTTCGACTTGTTCGGGGAAGACGAAGGGGGCTGCGGCAAGCGGCAGGCCGACCGCCGCGGCCAAGAGTAGCGTAGAAGCCAGGAATCGGCGGAGGGGTTGACGCCGAGCCCAGGTCAAAACGAGATAACCCAAGAATGGCGTGGTTACGGCGAGGACAATGCTGAGGCGGTAGCCACTTAAGAGCAGAGGCGGGAACGTAACAAGAGCGCCAGCGAGGGCGGCCAACTTTGTGACGGTATTTCCGGATGACCGCAATATGAGCAATAAATACACAAGCAGAAGGCAAAGGGTCGTGGTTTCGTCAGGCTGCAACATGCGAGCGCCCACATGTTGAGTGACCGAATCTACGTCTTCCCGAACGGGGCTGTCCGTGAGAATGCGGAAGTATCCGAGAAGCAAGACGCATCCGCCGCCCATCGTAAGGGCGTACGCGAGGGCGCGCAAATGGCGCTCGCGCATGGGCATCAGGATAGGCACGGCGAAGGCGAGCGCGTAGAAGAAGAAGCGGCGGAAATCCCCGAAGGCTTCTCCGTATTCGTATCCCTTTATCGAGAGTCCCACGGCAAGGGAAAAGCATCCGTAGGATACGTAGACGCCGGCGAGCAGGAGGAGGATACGCTCGTTGCGTCGCGCTGAGCGTGGGAATCTATCGACCCGCTTTCCGCCCCACAACCGGAGAACGACGCCCCAAGTCAAGAGGACGGCCAGGAGATCGGTCCCGTAAAGTTTCGCGAAGCCCAATTCGATGGGGGTCTGATTTACGACCGCGCTGAGCCCCAGCATGACGGCGAAGAATACCAAAGACGCCCAACTCGCCAATGGAAGAAGAGCCAGCCATAGAATGCCCGCCATTAAAGCGAGGAGGGTGAGATCATTCGCGGCGCTCCAAACGCAGAGGGCAAGAATAATCGAAGCCAATGCGATTAGTTCGGTCTTGCGGGGGCTCTGGGCGGGCGCTTCGATGTCGGTTGGGCGGCTGGCCATGAAGAGTTTGGCGGTCCCGTGGAGATATCCGGGCTAGTTTGGCGCGAGTATACAATTCCCTCCCATTTCGCATCAACCGGTTTCGCGGCTTGACGAGCAAGGAGATTCAACTGAGGCGGGCCATGGCAACCTTCTCCACCGTCTCGCTACGAAGACCGGTGAGATATCCGGGCTGGTGGTCCTCGACGTAGTTGTCGGTCTATGGCGTATACCACTTCGCGCTCATGATCGCCTTCTGATAGGCCCCCTCCCACATAATGTTCAGCAGGTTCGCTTGGTCGAGAACCGCCTGCCGGTACGCGGGCTCGTTGACAAGGTTGGCGGTCTCGAGAGGGCCATTCGCGTAGTCATAGAGTTCCACCGCGTGCAGGGTGCGGTCGTTCTTTCGCCATTCTGTATATCGAAAACGTTCCGAACGCGCCGAATAGCCCCAGATCCGAAACCAATCGGGGGTGCCGCTATTGAAATCTCGAAATGTCTGTTGAAAAGTGACCGACTTGAATGGAATCGTTGGGTTTTCGATGAGCGGCACGAGACTGCGGCCCTCGGGGCCCGCGGGAATCGGGATGTTGCACAACTCGCAGAGCGTGGGATAAATATCGACTTCTTCAACGGGCGCGTCAATTTGCTGGGGGGCCAACCATGGAGCGTTGAGTAGCAAGGGGCTTTTCAGCGAAGTGTCGAAAAGCATGCTCTTGCCCCACGCCGCCTGTTCGCCGAGGTGAAAGCCATGGTCCCCCCACAAGACGATGAGGGTGCCGTCGCGCAATCCCGCCGAGTCCAGAAAATCCACGAGGTGCCCGATCTGCGCGTCGGTCAAAGTGATGCACGCGTAGTGGCCGTGCGTGAGTTCGCGGGCCGCGGTTTCAGGCAGGGGACCGGATTCGGGGATACCATCGTAGACCCTGACCTCGTCGTTCTGTCCGTTGATCTCTAGGGCATTCGTTGGCCTCTGGCGCAACGGGTCGATCTGAAATTGGGCGGGGTCGTAGAGATTCCAGTAATGTTCTGGCGCAGCGAAGGGTAGATGGGGGTGGATTACGCCCGCACACACGAACCAGGGTTCTCCTCCAGCAAACGCGCTGATTTGCTATATCGCGCGCTGGGTGACCTGCGCGTCATGGTAGATCTCGCTCGGGACCGCCCCCACCTCGGTCGGCGGTCTTCCGGAGGTGCCCGGGTTGTAGTATCGCGGAAAGGAGCCTTCGGGTCGCCACGATGGACGCGTCCACGACAAGGCTTCGTCATCGTGCCGCCCAAGATGAAACACTTTCCAAATGGGAACGGTTTGATAGCCGTTGAGTCCGAATTGGCCGGGCAAGGTAATGGCGTCGGGAACGATGTCTCGAAAATCCACAAGATTGTGCCAGGCGTGGGTTGTGTCCGGATACATGCCGGTGAATAGGGCCGTGCGCGCTGGCCCGCAAGAAGCCGTTTGGACGAATTGGTTATTGAACGTTACGCCGGTTCGTATGAGTTCATCCATATTCGGAGTCTGGGAATAGGGATCGCCCATACCGGCAACCCGATTGCCCATATCGTCAATGAGGATAAATAGAATGTTGGGATGTTCCGGAGGACTCGGTCGCGGGTCTTCGTCCGGGCAACCAGTCAATACGCTCCCGGTCAGCCCAGCGCCCGCAGCGGCCAAGAAATTTCTCCGTGTCAATTTCATTGAAAAGTCCTTATCGAATTAGAAACGGAGTATTGACCATATCTGCCGCAATCACAAACAATATCACAATCGCGGCGGCATCAGACGGCCGGTCCTCCGTCTTTGGGATCCCCTGGACGAAGGCGCCGACGCGTGAACACAGTGGGCTAGATGGCGGGCAACGAGCACGAGCATGGCGCTATTCCATGCGACGGTGGCTACGCCGCCTCCCAACTGGCAAAACGTTCATGAAATATCCGGGTTAACGCTTGACGAAAACCGCCTCCACCCATCCAATCATAAAATCATCGAAGGAATCGCTCTTGCTACGAAAGCATGACGCGAATTCTTCCACTAGACCCATATGCTGATCGTCGGGTATCTCCAAATACATAACGCTGTCGTACTCACCGCGATGCCGTTCCCATACTTCCCGGTAACGCGCGAGCGGCCACCGGTTTACATAGCCCTCGTCCAAGAATCGAAGATCCGGGTGCCCAGGGGCAATGCGCTGCGCGAATTCGGAGATAACATCCGGCTCGAACAAATGCTGAACGAAAGGCGTCGTGATGATGCGATAACCGTGCAGGCCTTGTGCCGACAAATACAGCGGGCCGATGTGCATGTAGATTTTACCTCCCGGCCTCAATACGCGTAGAGACTCGGCAAAAGCCATACCAGGATCCGGGATATGCTCATAGGCTCCATAGGAATATACGCAGTCAAAGGACTCATCTTCGAGTTCAAGCGCCTGCGCGTCCATCCCAAGAAACTCGACACCCCCATCGAGAGCCACCTTGCTAAAGAGGCCCTCATCGAAATCCGTCGCAGTCACCTGCTTCCCCGATGCGGCCAGCGCAAGGGCCGTCAACCCCGCCCCACAGCCAATCTCCAAGAACCGGTCCAACGACGGGGGGCCATTTCCAAGAACCGCCGAAAGCTGCCGCACTCGGCCCCGGCCCTGCGCAATCAGCTCCTCCATCGACGTCGGCGTAGGAGGCGGAAAATCGAATCGCTCATGTAGCGAAGGAAGAATGTCCGGGTTCAGCCACCTCGGTTCCGGAGCGGCAGCCTCCAGCGCCCTCCGACACCGTGCCGAAGCCCCGTACGCTCGAAACCGCTTCGCCGAATGGTAGGCCCGCCGTACACCCGACAGCACAGGTGTCGGAATCGATCGCAGTACAAGATCCTTCGCTTCGCGGCTGAACATGTAGCTATCCCCTGCGCGCCATCGCACTGAAAAGGATGGGCAGCGCACACTCCCACAAGAAGAAACCGAGACCGCTACTCATCGCGCCAAGTATCAAGCGGCGAATGGACGACGTACGGCTTGGCCATACCGAGCAACTTTTCCCCGACAACATCCCCACCCTCAAATATAGAAATTCCGAGCCCTAACCCGAATATCTCACCGGTATTCGGGCTAGACTGAGCAGAACAAGCAACGGAGGGAAAGTCAAGCACTTTTTCGGGGGAGGGAAAAAAGCGATCCAGATGACGCAAATTAAGAGGCCACGAGGGTTAGAGCGTTTTAATTTATCATGCCTACGGTGGTATAGTGTGGGCATGAAGC
>CAYNZS010000110.1:0-12754 GCA_964401695.1 uncultured Nitrospirales bacterium | reverse complement strand
AAAAAGTCTGGCAACGCCTCCAACACTACCCCTTGCGCCGCTGAGCGGAGCCGGCCGGCGCGATAAGAACCGTGGGGAAAGGGGGAGGTGTGTCCCGTCGACGAGAAAATTACTCCAAAACCCTCTCAAGAGCCCAGAATTGACAAAAAACGAGTCGCAGAGCACCTGCCCCGGAAGCTGTGAGCGATGCGGGTTAGGCCGAAAATCTTGACCATACGAACGTGATCGAGTTTGGGTTTCGGCAAGCGTTCAGGCCAACGGAAGCCCGCAAACACGGGGCTTTGGGCCGCGAGTCGCAAAGAAGGGACAGACGCGTTAATGTTCTTCTCGGCCGTGGGCGTCGAGGCGGGCCGTGGCGCGGGCGAGGGCAGTTTCGGCGGCCGAGAATTCTTCGCGTTCCTGGGCTTCGCGGATGCGCGCGCGCGCCTTTTCTTGCGCCGCTTCCGCGCGCACTTTGTCGAGCGTCTCGCCGTGTTCGAGGAGGTCGGTCAACACGGTTACTCGGTCGTCTATGACTTCGGCGAATCCGCCGTGGACGGCGTAGAACTCGGGCTGCCCGTCGACCTGCTGGGCGATCACGGCGCCTGGGGTCAGGTTCGAGAGCAGGGAGGTGTGGCCGGGCAACACGGTGAACACGCCCATTTCGCCGGGGACGATCACCGACGCCACGTTCATTTGGACCGGCTCATGTCCGGGCGCGTAGAGTTCGAGTGTGATGGTTCCGTCAGCCACGGTCAGTTTCCTTGGATGGTCTTCGCTTTTTCGATTGCGTCTTCCACAGCTCCGCAATACAAGAATGCGGACTCGGGCAAGCCGTCGTGGTCGCCCGCCAGAATTTCGGAGAAGCTGCGAATCGTATCTTCCACGGTCACGTATTTTCCAGGCATCCCGGTGAATTGCTCGGCGACGAAATTGGGCTGGGAGAGGAATCGCTCGATCCTGCGGGCGCGGTTGACAAGCGCCTTATCGTCTTCGGAAAGCTCGTCCATCCCGAGAATCGCGATGATATCTTGCAGTTCTTTGTAGCGCTGTAAGACTTCCTGGACCCCACGCGCGACGCGGTAGTGTTCTTCGCCAAGAACACGTGGATCTAAGATGCGGCTGGAGGAATCCAACGGATCCACCGCGGGGTAGATGCCCAACTCGACAATGCGCCGAGACAGAACTGTAACCGCATCGAGATGGGCGAAAGTCGTCGCGGGCGCCGGGTCGGTCAGGTCGTCCGCGGGCACGTAGATGGCTTGCACCGAAGTGATCGAGCCTTTCTTGGTGCTTGTGATGCGTTCCTGCAATTCGCCCATTTCCGTGGCGAGGGTCGGCTGATAGCCCACCGCGCTCGGCATGCGACCCAGCAGCGCGGACACCTCGGAACCGGCCTGCGTGAAACGGAAAATGTTGTCGATAAACAGCAGAACGTCCTGGCCTTGCTCGTCGCGGAAGTACTCGGCAGTGGTAAGCCCCGTGAGCCCTACCCGGGCGCGGGCGCCGGGCGGTTCGGTCATTTGCCCATAGATGAGCGCCGTCTTGTCGATGACCCCCGAGTCCTGCATCTCAAGCATAAGGTCGTTGCCTTCACGTGTGCGTTCGCCTACGCCCGCGAATACGGAGTAGCCGCCATGGCTCTTCGCGACGTTATTGATCAATTCCATAATCAGCACGGTTTTGCCCACGCCCGCGCCGCCCATGAGGCCCGTCTTGCCGCCCTTCGAGAAGGGGGCGAGCAGATCGATAACCTTAATCCCCGTCTCGAACATCTCTGCTGCCGTATCGAGATCGACGAATTCCGGCGCGGGGCGGTGGATCGGCCAACGCGTTTGGGTATTTACGGGGCCCTTTTCGTCTACCGGCTCGCCGACGACATTCAAGATGCGGCCAAGCACACCGTCGCCCACGGGTGTAGTAATGAACGACCCGGTGTCGGCCACATCCGCGCCGCGCACGAGCCCGTCCGTGGTGTCCATCGCGATGCACCGTACGCCGTTTTCGCCGAGATGTTGGGCGACTTCGAGGACGAGCGTGGAATTGTCCTCGCGTTCGATGGTCAATGCGTTGTAAATCGGCGGTAGCTCTCCAGGCTCAAACCGCACATCCACCACCGGCCCAATGATCTGAGAAATCCGTCCTACGCTCATGGCATTTCGTCTCCGTAAACGTCGTTCGCGCGCGGCCTAGAGGGCCTCCGACCCGCTCACAACTTCGATAAGTTCCGTGGTAATCGCGTCCTGCCGCGCGCGGTTGTATTGCAGCGTCAGCCGGTCGATCATTTCGCCTGCGTTCGTCGTTGCCGAATCCATGGCCGTCATGCGCGCGCCGTGCTCGCTCGCCGCGGATTCAAAAAGGATGCGGTGCATCTGAATCTGCAGATGACGCGTCAACAAGTCACCGAAAACCGCCGTGCTCGACGGCTCGTAGATATAGTCGACGGCCGAGGCACCTTCCTCCGGGGGTTTGGGCTCGAAGGGCAGCAAGCGCTCGACAGTAACCGTTTGGGAAATGGCGGACTTAAACTCGTTGTAGATGCAGAAGATCTCGCCCGCCTCGCCTGCCGCGAATTCGCTCGCCAAGCCGGAAACGATGCTCCCGGCGGCGTCGAAAGGCGACCCTTCCATCACGTCCTCGTGCGTGGCGTGGAGGGAACCGTAACGCCGGGCCAGCAGCTCGGCGCCTTTCCGGCCGATCATCGTGAGTTGGACCTCGCGCCCGGTGTCCTTTTCCGTATTGGCCGTGTGAAGGGCCTTTTGGACAATGCTGCTATTGAATGCGCCGCAGAGGCCGCGGTCGCTTGTGACGACGACCAATCCCACGGGGCCGTTCCCGCTGCCTTTAGCGAGCAACGGATGCAGATCCAAGTTGGCGCGCGTCGAGAGATTGTTCACTAACTCCCGCATCCGGTGCGCGTAAGGGCGCGCTTTCACAATCGTTTCCTGCGCGCGCCGAAGCTTCGCCGCCGCGACCATCTTCATCGCCTTGGTGATCTTCTGCGTGCTTTTTACGCTCGTGATGCGCCGTTTTATGTCTTGTAAATTTGCCATCGTGTTCCTGCGTGGCCCGCGTTACACCGCGTTAAAAGACTCGCCGAAGGCATCCAGGGCCGCGTCGAGTTTCTCTTTGAGTTCGTCCGAGATTTCGCCGGCTTCTCGCAATTCGGCCAAGAGATCGCCGTGTTCCGCGTCGAAGCGTTCGTGGAGCTGCCGCTCGTACGATTCGATCGAAGTCGTGGGCAAATCGTCCAGGCGCCCCCCCGTCGCCGCGTGGATGGCAAGAACCTGATGTTCAACCGTCAAGGGCTGAAACTGGCCCTGTTTGAGGGTCTCGACCAAGCGGCGTCCGCGATTGAGTTGAAACTGCGTCGCTTTGTCCAGGTCGCTGCCGAACTGGGAGAAGGCCTCCAATTCCCGAAACTGCGCCAGTTCGAGGCGAAGCGATCCCGCAATTTTCTTCATCGCTTTGATCTGGGCCGCTCCTCCCACGCGCGAAACGCTTGTTCCCACGTTGATAGCGGGACGCACACCCGAGTTGAATAGGTCGTTCTCAAGGAAAATCTGGCCATCCGTGATCGAAATAACGTTGGTTGGGATGTAGGCGGAAATATCGCCAGCCTGCGTCTCGATGATGGGCAGCGCCGTCAGGCTTCCGCCTCCCTCCGCATCGCTCATCTTGGCCGCGCGCTCGAGGAGGCGGGAGTGCAGGAAGAACACGTCGCCGGGGTACGCCTCGCGTCCCGGTGGGCGGCGCAACAGCAATGACAACTGCCGATAGGCCACGGCGTGTTTCGACAGATCATCGAACACAATGAGCGCGTGGCGGCCGTTGTCGCGGAAGTACTCGCCGATGGCGCACCCGACGTAGGGCGCGACGTATTGCATGGGCGCGGACTCCGATGCCGAGGCGGAAACCACAATTGTGTATTCCATCGCGCCGCTGTCTTTGAGGTCTTTGACGACGCGGGCGACGGTCGAGCGCTTCTGCCCGATGGCGACGTAGATACAAACGACGTCGCCGCCCTTCTGATTGATGATGGTATCGAGAGCGATGGCCGTTTTGCCGGTTTGGCGGTCGCCGATGATGAGTTCGCGTTGGCCGCGGCCGATGGGGGTCATGGAGTCGATGGCCTTGATGCCCGTTTGCAGCGGTTCGCACACCGGCTGGCGGGCAATGATACCCGGCGCGATTCGCTCGACGGGCGAAGTCTCGGACGAGGCAATCGAGCCGCGGGCATCGATCGGCTCGCCTTGCGAATTGACCACGCGGCCAATCATGGCGTCACCGACGGGAACCGAAGCAATGCGTTTTGTCCGCTTGACGGTGTCGCCCTCGGCGATTTTTTCGTACTCGCCAAAGAGCACTACGCCCACGTTGTCTTCCTCGAGGTTGAGGATCATTCCTTGAACGCCGTGGGGAAAGTCGAGCAACTCGCCCGCCACGGCCTGTTCCAGGCCGTAGACCCGCGCGATGCCGTCGCTAGCCTGGATCACCGTTCCAACTTCGCAAATATCCAGAGTGGCCTTGTAGTCGCCGATTTGGCGCTTGATAATTTCGGTGACCTCGGTCGCTTGAATCTTCATGCTAGACGTTCTCCTCTGCCAGCAGGGCGGCTCGGATGTTTTCGAGGCGCGAGCGGAGGCTCCCGTCGATAACCAGGCCGCCTATGCGGACGACGACGCCTCCGAGCAAGTCAGGGTCGGTATCGCTTCGCGTGATGACCGTCTTGCCTGAATGCGTTTCGAGTGCAGCCCGGATGCGGTCAAGCTCGCCGGCGGACAGGTCGGCGGCTCCGTTGATCCGGGCATGGGTGCGGTTGAGCCGCTGGTTCGCGAGAGTCTCGACGGCGCTCACGACATCTTGAATGAGGCCGAGGCGGCCCCGGGCAAACAAAGTTTGCAGGAATCTTTCCGTGGTCGGGTCGTAGGAGGCCGCATCCAAGATTTCGGTGAAAACCGCGCCGCGTTTCTGAGACGCGATCGAGGGATTCTCGAGCACACTGCGCAGCTCGTCGAGGTCGGCGTAAGCGAGCGCGAAATCGCGCAACGCCTCGAGGCTTTGGTCGACCTGGGCGTCCTCGGCGAAGGAGTCCACAAGGGCGCGGGCATATCGCTGAGAAACTAGCGCGGCGCTCATGATTGTTTCTCCAGTTGACCCGCGAAATTGTCGACAAGCGCGGCCTGCTCTTCCGGCGCGCTACCCGCGCGAAGGCGATCGGCCACCAGGTCGATCGCTTGGTCGACAAACTCGCGCTTGAGGACATTGACGGCTAGTTCTTCCTCATACTGTATTCGGTCAGCGGTCTCGCGTTCGAGCAAAGCGATGCGTTGTTCCGTCGCCGATTCGATTAGATTCTGCATTTCCGCTAGCCGCGCGCGGGTCTGGTCTTGGAGTTTGGCGTCTTCGTCGCCAAGCCGATTAAGTTTCCCTTCAGCGGCCTGCCTGCGGTCGCCCGCGGCCTCTCGCGCCTCGTGCGGGCTTGAGATTCGCACTTCTACCTTGTCGATCATGGAGTCGACCAACAAGACGAAAGGCTTGCGGGCAAAGTGGAGGATGAGCCATAGAACCATTGCGACTCTGAAGAAGTCGAAGAGTAGGCTATAAGTGTGTCGCCGGTATTGTTCGGCCTGAAAATTCTCCCGCGCTTCGTATTCTTCAACGAAGTCAATCTTGGTCTGCAACGAAGCGTCCGGCGGGTTCAGTTCAGGGCGCTGCTGCCAATGTTTGTAAACCGGATCCTTAGTGATCTGGACGTAGCGGTCCTGCTCGACCTTGTGCTCCGACATGTACTCCGCGGACATGCCCGGGGGGCCGAGGGTGTAGTTCAGGCTCACGGCAACGATCAGGTAGAACCCGAAATAGAGGAGCAGAAAGAGTTTGACGCTCCCTTTGCTGGGCGTCCGGCCGACTTGGGGCTCGTTCATGACGATGGGCCTCCCGCTTTGAGCCGCTCCGCAATCAGATCGGCTACTTCGGGTATTGCCGCTGTCAGCAATTCCCTCTCCTGTTCCACGCGTTCCAGGGATTCTTGACGCACGTCGAGCACCTGCTGGTCGGCTTTTTCGTACTCGACCGCCAAATGATCGTGATGCTCTTTCGTCACCTTGCCGCGCGCAACACGCAGGGCCTCGTCCGCCTGGCGGCGCAGTTCGGAAAGCTGCGCCGTGTATTCGGATTCGAGTTTCTCAGCGGCCTGCATGCCTACTTCGGCCGACTCCTTGTCCTGCGCGATCCCCGTTTCGCGCTCGTCGATCGAGTCCAGCAGGGGGTGCAGGATAAACCGCGCCGTACCCCACAGAAAGATGAGGAACAGCCCGACTTCGATAAGGAGTGTCAGATTTAGTGTGACCATGTTGCTCTCGCAAGGGCTCCGTATATGCTCATCCGCCTCCGCCGACAACAAACAGCATCAGCAGCGCGACAACGAGGGAATAGATGCCCGTCGATTCGGAGACGGCCTGCCCGATGAGCATGGTGCGTGTCAGCAGACCGGCCTCCTCGGGGCTGCGGCCAATGGCTTCGCAGGCCTTACCCGCGGCAAAGCCTTCGCCGATGCCGGGTCCGATGGCGCCGAACCCCATGCACATCCCCGCGCCGATGAGCGCGCCGGCCTTGGTGAGGTCGGAGCCGGAAATCGCGGACGCCGCCTCCGCGGTCTGCGCCATAGCCGCATCCAACAAGGCATTAACTAGTGCCGGATCCATCATAATCGTGTTCCTTTCAATCGAAAGTCGGTTTCAAACCGTCATTTCATTAAGCGGCAAACAACACCGCGAGCGAGACGATGAGCGCGAAAATAGCGTTGCCCTGGGCCACGGCCTGGCCGATGAGCATAGAACGGAGCAATAGCAAGTCGTTGTGCGGTTTCGCGGCCGTGGCGACGCAGGTCCTCTCGCCGACAAAACCGCAGCCGACGCCGGGGCCGATTGCTCCGAAACCGATGGCCAGGGATGCGCCGAAGGGCTTGGAAAAACCGACGAGGCCGGGTTCAATGCCCTGCATGGTGAATAGCATGATGAATGCGATTAGCATCCCAAAGATCGTCGGCGTCTGGCAGACCGCTTGGCCGACGAGCATGGTGCGCAGGGTGATGGATTGTGACTTGGGCCACGCGCTAGCGCCCTGGACAGCGCCGCCGCCGACGAGGCCTGAGCCGAGACCGGGGCCAAACGCGCTGGCGCCCATGGCGAGGCCCGCGCCGATGCCGATTCCGATGGCCGCGGCGCCTGAACCGGGTAGGTGTACGAAGAGCAGTATCAGGGCAATGACGGTTGCGAAGATGCTGGGACTTTGGGCGACTGCCTGGCTGATAACCATGACGGAGGTCACGGCGGTGGCCCGGCCGGGATTTCTAGCCACGCCTTCGCAGGCGGCCGCGGCCGGCCAACCACAGCCGGCTCCGCTGCCAAGGCAACCCAGGCCAATGCACAGTCCCGCGCCGACCATGGCCGCGGCGAACAGAGGACCCGAACTGGAAGCTGGAGCGGGCAGGAACAAGATGAGCAGGCCAATTACGAGCGCGAAGATCGAGGGGCTGCCGCCAACGGCCTGTCCGATGAGCATGGTGCGCAAAAGATGGCCCTGGCGTTCTGGCTGGCGCATGATGGCCTCGTTGGCCTTGGCCGCGGCCATGCCCATCCCGACGGCCGCGCCGATTCCGCCGAGGCCGAGGGCGAGGCCCGCGCCACCGTGTCGGCCGACCATGTTCCAGGTTTCCGGTGTCAGTTCCACGTTGGGTTACACCTTGTTTGCGACAGGGTCATGCCATGACTTTCGTCGAGAAGCGCTCGGGATCTCGGGTCGTGTGCCGCTCCGGGCGCCTACTTGATGGCCACGGCGATGTAGGTCAGGGTTAGCATGGTGAACACAAATGCTTGCACAGTGCCCACGAAGAAGATAAAGAATAGGTCTAGCCCAACGGGCAGAACTGTATTGAACACAAGCGTCGAGACGACCACGATGATAATCGAGCCGCCGATGATGTTGCCGAAGAGGCGAAAAGAGATCGAGACGATCTTGGCCATTTCGCCGATGACGTTGAGCGGGAAGAAAAAGAGCCCCGAGGCTTTGCCAGCGAAGACCGCCATGCCCGTTGCCCCTTCCTGTGACCACAAGGGCCCCAAGAGTTCATCAATGTAGCCCTTAATCCCCTTGGTCTTTATGCCGCAGTAGGTCGCGATGGCCACAGCCATCAGGCCGAGGGAAAGAGTGCAGTTGATATCCGCGGTCGGCTCTTCAAAGATATGCCCAGGGAACACTCCCATGAAGTTGCTCATAAGGAGAAAGACGAACAGCGTGGCGATCAGCGGCAGGAAGACCCTGTTTTCCTTGCGCGTGGGGAGTTCGAGCGAACTGGCGACGAGACCGTCGAACGCGGTGATGAATTGCTCAAGGAGGACTTGGGCACGGCCGGGCACCTTGCCGATGCGGCGGACGCCTACCAACATAAACGTCCACAATAGACCGATAACGAACAACGTGTTGAGCACGGTAAGAACGTTGATCCCGCCACCCGGAATCTCGATGTCGGTGAACGGTACGTAGTACCAGATCAGCCTTTCGCCGATACGTTCCATGTCATTTTCGCTCCTCGCGGATGTTCTTCATAGTTCCGGCCAACGTTTTGAGTGTATTGATTCATGCTGTTTCCATCTTACCCGTCATGCTGAGCGAAGCGAAGTATCTCCATTTCATTGGGCTTCTGGCGTATCGAGATCCTTCGCTTTGTTCAGGATGACGGAGAACGTACGCTCTGCCTTGCTTTCAAAAGCTGCGCCAATTGTGAGTCAATACACTAGTTCCAGCTTGACGGTTTCCAGCCGCGGAGGCCCGCGCATCTGCGCGGGGCAACCGTTTCGCCTATACCAGGCCTACCCCTTAGATTAGCGCTCGAGTTCGGCGGTATCGTCGTCGCTTTTGGCTTTCATGTCGATGCCGGTCAGCCCCAGAAAAATGAGAACGAACCGAATCACCCAGATCCCCGCCATGGCCCCCAGGAGTCCACTGTAGCCGTCTCGGTCAAGGCAATACGACCGATAGAGAACCACGCCGTACAATGCGAAGCGCCACCCTGTCATGGTTAGAGCGGCAAATCTTACGTCTTGTTGGGGGTTCGACACAAGTTTTTGCAGGCGAACCGCGATGATCCAGAAACCTAGAATGCCAGCTATGCCGCCCAGTAGGAGTCCGTGCGCTACCACCCGGTGAAACGGAAACGCTACGCCCGCCATAACGAGGGTAATCAATAACGAGCCACGCACGGCCGTAAGCCGGAATTTGCGTAACGGGGCAAGCGCTTTTTGGGGATCGTTCACGACGAGTCAGGCCTAGGCAGAAAGAACTTCTTGGAGACCAAGCGGTAAGTGTACGCCTCGCGCCGAAGGCGATCAAGATATCGGCGCGAAGCGGTATCCTGAGCGACAGCAGTATTGGGCAGTGAAAGAGAGAGAATAGTAGAACAGCTAGAGCTACTGAGTAATCGTCTTACCTATAATGACGATAACAGACGCGCTACGCGGGGGGTTGGATTAACTTGTGCACCACCCCCCGTGCCGGAGCTCGCCACGCGCCGCGCGTTCTCATTGACATAATCCAGGGCACTTGAGATAATGCCGCCCGTCTCGCCAGGCTAGTCCGAACGTGGCGGTCCCACGACGCATTTCCCTAACCTAACACCGCTCTGATTGATAATTTATACATAGAGGATCCGCCATGAACGCCAAAGGAACTACCTCCCCCACATCCACCGAAGATACTTCCAAGCCAAAGAAGGGCCAGACCTACACCTCCGACTTCTACGAATTGGATGGGGAATGGACCGAAGAGCAGCGTGCCACTATCGACCAAGTCCGCAAGTTTGTGGACAACGAGATTCTGCCTACCATCAACGATGACCACAACGCCGAAAGACTACCCGACAACATTATCGCCAAGATCGGGCAACTCGGCATCCTAGAGATGCTCGCCGAAGGAACACTCGACCCGATCACCTACGGCCTGATCTGCCGCGAGTTCGAGCGGGGCAGTTCCGCATTGCGCAGCATCGTAAGCGTACAAGGATCCCTCGTCATCGGCTGCATCCGCGACAACGGTTCCGAAGAACAGAAGGAGCGCTGGCTCAAGCCCCTCGGCGCTATGGAAGCTGTCGGCTGCTTCGGCCTCACCGAGCCCGACTTCGGCAGCAACCCCAGCGGCATGGTCACCCGCGCCGAGAAAACGAGCAACGGCTTCGTCCTCAACGGCGCGAAATGCTGGATCACCAGCGGCACCCTCGCGAACGTCGCCATCATCTGGGCCAAACTCGATGGCGTTGTCAAAGCCTTCCTCGTACCCACCGACACCCCCGGCTTCCTGGCGAACGCGATCAAAGGCAAATGGAGCTTTCGGACCAGCGACACTGGCCAGCTATACCTGAGCGACGTCGAAGTCCCCGAAACCGCACTTATGCCGGGTGCCCAATCGCTAGGCCGCGCCATGGCCACCCTCAACAACGCCCGTTACGGAATCGTATGGGGCGTCGCCGGTGCCGCGCGCGGCTGCTTCGAGGAATGCGTCGACTACCTCCAGCACCGCATCCAATTCGACAACAAGCCGCTCACCAGCCACCAGCTCATCCAAAACAAACTCGCCTGGATGGCCGCCGAAATCACCTCGATGGAACTCATCGCCAAACGCCTCGGCGAACTCAAAGCTGAGGGCCGCGCCAAACCTCACCAAGTCTCGATCGCCAAAATGAATAACTGCCGCAAAGCCATCGAGATCGCCCGAACCTGCCGCGAGCTCATGGGCGCCAACGGCATCCACACCGATTACCACATCGGACGCCGCCTCGTAGACCTCGAAACCGTCTTAACCTACGAAGGCACCGAACACATCCACTCGCTCATCGTCGGTCAAGCGATCACGGGGATTGGGGCGTATTCCTAACCCCCCTTCCTGAGAGGGATAGGGTTAGGGAGGGGTCGAGCCCGCGGGCACGCGCCGCGTGTGGCTATATCGGTTGCGAGTCGCCCCAGGGATGAATGGCGATTTTCATCGCGCCGCCGTCGCCGAACTGCTTGAAAGCTGCCGTGCCTTCATCGATGGGATAGCGGTGACTAACGAGGCCGTCAGAGGATAGTCCGCGCTTTATCAATGCGAGGAGGTCGAAGTGGTCCACTGGCGCCGACGCCCAACTGCCGTAGACCGTCAACTCTTTCTGGATGAAGTGCTTGTTCATGTTGATCGTCAACTCATTGTTCCCGAGGCCAATGCAGGCCACTTTAGCGAAGAGGCCGGCCGCGTCGAGACACTCCTGCTGCGCCGCTTTGGCGCCGGAACACTCGATGGCGATGCTCACACCCCGGCCATCGGTGAGTTCCTTCACCTTCTCCACGACGTCATCCTTTTTCGAGTCAAGTACGTGGTCGGCCGCGCCCATCTTGGTGACCTCCGCCAATCGGTAGTCGTTCATGTCGGTGGTTATCACAGTCGCCCCGTAGAACTTCGCCAGCTTTACGGCTGCAAGCCCGATGGGGCCGCATCCGGTAACCAAGACAACGTCCCCGGCGTTTAGCCCCATTTTCTTCATGACTCTGAAAGACGTTCCGAAGCAATCGCCGACCACGGCCGCGACGTCAAAAGGCATTTCGTCGGGAATGGGCAGGCAGAGGTAATCCTGCGCGAGAATGTATTGGGAGTGCGTACCCAGGCGGTTGGGATCGCGAGGTGTCGGATTCCAACAATGCAGCCACTCGCCCGTCAGACAGGCCGGGCACCGGAAGCAATGGGTGAATGGGAGGAAGAGAGTCACGCGGTCTCCTTCCTTGACTTTGGTGGACTGGTCGGTCGCAACAACCACGCCGGCGGCCTCGTGCCCCCCATTGCCAGCCATAGTCTTCGACCCTTTATACTGGTGCATTTCGGTGCCGCATATCATCGAAGACTCGATCCTGACCACCACCTTAGTGTCAGCAGGCTCCGGATCCGCGACATCAATAACCTCGACGTTCTCATTCCCTAGAACATGGACGATCTTCATTTCTCTCCTCCTCTTTTGTGCACAACTCCCCAAACGCCGCTACGGATGGGTTCAACCATGTATTCATCAGCCGCAGTCGGAGCATCGCGCGACTTTCCTAGTGGGTACGGTCGGTTGCACCCACGGCCCCATTCCGCCTTCCGGGCGGTAGTCATCTGAGGCCCCTTCGACACTCGGGCCCGGTGCGTTCTGCCCCTGAGGGCACAGAATCGTAGCCGGAAAGTTTCACCCTAGTGTATCGATTCATACTGTTTCCATCTTATCCGTCATGCTGAGCGAAGCGAGGTATATCTATTTCATTGGGCTTTTGGCGTTTCGAGACCCTTCACTTCGTTCAGGATGACAGAAGACGCACGCTTTGCCCTGCTTTCAAAAGCGGCACTAATTGTGAGTTAACACACTAGTACTTGGCTAGGCCAAATTATGTGGGCTGGCAATTGACGACCGATGATACACGGTCCCAGTTGAAACGCCTCGATCAACGAATTAGATGTGGCCAGGTACTAGCATTGAGCACGACAATGTCTGAGTAAACCAGATTCTCCGAAGAAGTTCAACCGAGACTTCCGGATAGATCCTGGATTCAAGGCGAAGGTAGCGCTGGCGGCCTTGTCAGAAGAGGGGACGCTGGCGGAGTTGGCCGGGCGCTTTGATGTGCATCCGAACCAGGTCAGGCAGTGGAAGGCGCAGCTGAGCGGCCAGGCGGCGGAGGTGTTTGGCGCGGGCGGGGGGTCACGCAAACTAACCGAGGCC
>CAYNZS010000109.1:0-12818 GCA_964401695.1 uncultured Nitrospirales bacterium | reverse complement strand
GAGGCGCGCTACTACCTGCGCCAGAACCTTGACATTCTCATCGATTCGCTGCTGCGTGCCTTTGCCGTCCATGGCGTGCCCAAACAGCTGTATTTGGACAACGCCAAGGTCTACCACGCCAAGGCCCTGAAGGCGGCCTGTTGCCGGCTCCACGTGAATCTCATTTACCGCCCCGCCGGGGATCCCAGTCCGGGCGGCCTGATCGAGGCCTTTTTCCGAACAACCCAAGAGGGCTTCGAGGCCGAAGCCCGCAAGGGCGACATCCTCGAACTGAAGGCACTCAACCGCGCCTTTTCCGCGTGGCTCGAAATGGACTACCACGGCTTCGAGCACTCCGAAATCAAGCAGACGCCCAAGGAGCGCTACAGCGACGGCCTCACCGTGATCCGCCAAGTCGATCTGAACGAGGCGCACGCTTCGTTCATGCGCAGCGAGCATCGCAGGGTCCATCGCGACTTCGCAGACGTCCAGTTGGACAAGCGCTTGTACCGCGTGGACCCCAAGTTGCGTGGCGACAAGGTGGAGGTGCGTTACGACCCCTTCGGCATCCTCGGCACCGTGCAAATCTATTCTTTGGACGGCCACTACCTCGGCGAAGGTGTACTCCATCACCGCCAAAGCGGTGGGACGCCGGCGACGGATGAGGCCCCAGGCAAGCCCAAGCACAACTACCTGGACCTGCTGGTCAACGAGCACGAAGTGTTCCTGTTTTAATGTCAATACTAGTATATAGTAGGAGCGGTTCCTGATATCGCGGTTTGTTCCGGTCTTGCTTGGTTTCGTCTTTGTACTCCCTATGGGGGCTTATGGAGATGGGTGCCGCGCGGAGCGTGAGGTGGGCACGACGACTTGCCTGGCTTGCCATGACGGGTTCAGTAGCACGGATCAGTCGCAGTTCCTGGATAGCCGCCATTACTCCATCGATTGCGAAGCGTGCCACGGGGCGGGCGGGGCTCATGTCGCCAACGCCGGGCGGGAATCGCCGCATCTCCTTCGGAGAAGTTCGTATGGAGAAACGCTTACCGGGGGAATCGCTTCGCTCATCCCCCGGCTACATGCCACGGCCTCTTCGGGGCAGAGCTTCCCGTTTGTCTAAGCGCGCCATGTTCCGGGGCAGGGTTTCTCGATTGCCCACGCGCCCACGCCCGCAGAAGGCCTACAGAGATTGGTAAACTCTTCGGCACTCGTCACAACTTCTATGAACGGCGGTCGTGCGCCATCCTGAGAGTTGGAGTTTATCGCGAACTTGGGTTGTGGGCGAGACCAACCTTAGGTTTCAGCGGACCGTCCCGCTGAAACCGGTGGGTGTTCCAGTGTAGGCTTGTGCAGGAGTCCAATGCGCGGAGCCGAGCCCCGTCACGCGATGCGGACTGCCTTGGCTTCCGGCCCCTTACGACCGTCGCCAATTTCGTAGACGACATGTTGCTCCTCTTGAAGAATCTGCCCCGGCGTGTCCAAATTCGATCTGTGGACGAAGATGTCTTTGCCGCCTTCTTCGGGAATGATGAAACCAAATCCCTTTTCGTCGTTGAACCACTTAACAGTTCCGTTTGACACTGTATTCCTCCGAATCGTTACTCGACTGCTGCCAAACAGGAGACGCTATCGCGCCCTCCTTTATTCCAAACTTCTCCACGTTTACAACCGTTGCTGTACGTTATCCTTCCGCTGACGTGCCTCGCCGCCCGAACGTGGACGGACGAGGGTATGCATGGCCGAATGGAGAGGGACCAGATCGATGACGAAGCCCTGATAGTGGGCTCTTCGCGGTAAGACGCAAGAGGCGGAACACACGCCTTTGCCTGCGCCTAGTTTTGATTACGCCCGTAGGTATCTTGCTTGATTTCTTACGCATTTCGAGGGCGGACACTCTCTGAATGCCTATATTGAGTGAATCAGTGTGCATGAATGTGGACTATATCGAAGGTATATCCAAAAAGTTATCTATCGTTGAGCTGGCCGGGCAGGAGTCACCTGGGGCCCGTTGCGTATTTACGATCAACACAGGCGCGGGGGCCCATATTCCTTCAAACGCCAGATCTCGTTTGCCAGATTTTTCAACCGACCACAGCCCCCCTTAACTCGGGCCTCCCAAAGCGGCTATAATCCTGCACCTCGCCGGGCTGGCGACAGTCCCACCGCGTCGGCGCGGGCCGGATACAACCCAACACGAACACAGGAAGCCAAATGACACGCCACCTCATCACAAGCGCGCTGCCTTATATCAACGGAGTCAAACACCTGGGCAACCTGGTCGGCTCTATGCTCCCCGCCGATGTGTACGCCCGCTTCTTACGGCTCGGGGGCGAAGAGGTCCTGTTCATCTGCGCCACCGATGAACACGGAACCCCCGCGGAACTCGCTGCGTTTGAACAAGATATCGAAGTCAGCGAGTTCTGCCGCCAGCAATACGAAGTGCAAGCGGAACTCGGCCGGCGCTTCTGTCTGTCCTTCGACTATTTCGGCCGCAGTTCTTCGGTGCAGAATCGCCAACTCACCCAGCACCTCGCGCGCAAGTTGGAGGAGAACGGATACATCGAAGAGCGGTTGACGAAACAAATGTATTCGCTGACCGATAAGCGTTTCTTGCCGGACCGTTACATCGTGGGGACTTGTCCGCATTGTGGCTATGAACATGCGCGGGGCGACCAATGCGAAAGTTGCACACAGGTGCTGGATCCGACAGACTTGATCGACCCGAAGTCGGCCGTCTCGGGGAGCGCCGACATCGAGATCCGCGAAAGCCGCCATCTCTTTCTCAAGCAGTCGGAATTCTCCGAACGCATCCGCGTCTGGATCGAAACGAAGACTCATTGGCCTAGACTGGTAACCTCGATCGCGCTTAAATGGCTCAACGAAGGTTTGTTGGACCGGTGCATCACCCGCGACCTATCCTGGGGCGTTCCCGTAGAGAGGCCAGGCTACGAGGGCAAGGTCTTCTATGTTTGGTTCGACGCGCCTATCGAGTACATCGGCGCCACCAAAGAGTGGGCGGATGAAGCGCCGGACAAGCGCGACTGGAAATCCTGGTGGTACGCCACCGATGACGTGATCTACACACAGTTCATGGCCAAGGACAATGTCCCGTTTCATACCGTCAGCTTTCCGTGCACGATGATCGGCTCTGGCGAGCCCTGGAATGTGGTGGACTACATCAAGGGTTTCAATTGGCTAACGTACTACGGTGGAAAATTTTCTACTTCACAGAAGCGCGGGATCTTCATGTCGGACGCCATCGAACTTTTGCCTGCCGACTATTGGCGCTACTACCTCATGGCCAATGCCCCGGAAACCAGCGACGCGTCTTTCACCTGGGAATCCCTCGCGGCGACGGTCAATAAGGACCTGGCAGACACGTACGGTAATTTCGTGAATCGCGCCTTCAAGCTGACGGAAAAACACTTCGGCTTAGAGTTGCCGGCCGGCGGGGAAAATGGGGATGCGGAACGCGAGCTCTGCGAGGAGTTGGATGTCCTGATCGCCGAAAGCGCCGAACACTACAAGACCCTCCAATTTCGCAAGGCTATCCAGGCGCTCAAAGCGACCTGGACTCTGGGCAACACGTACTTTGACCGGAAGCAGCCCTGGAAGACCATCAAGGAGGACCACGGCGATGCGGCGTGCACGCTGCGGACCGCGATTAACCTGGTCCGCCTGTTTTCGACGCTGGCGCTGCCCATCATCCCCGAAACGGCGAAAAAGGCGCTCGCTTCTGTCGGGGTCGATTCAGAAGGCGCGAAATGGCCCAGCCAAGACGCGGTTTCCGAGGTGGCGGCGCTCGCACCTGGATCGGCTTTCACGGTTCCGCCGCCGCTTTTCGCCAAAGTCACCGACGATCAAGTGGTCGAATGGAAAGAACGATTTCTGGGCGAGGAGGAGTCTTAAGAACGGTAGCGGCCGCCACTTGACTTGATTGACGCGACCGGCAAGAAGGCGCAGACTGTCCCTCCATCGCAACCATATTTATTCGGAGTGCCCCCCGTGTTCGGGTTAGAATGACGTCAAACAACGTGATTGGATCGCTATGAAAACCAGTAGACTCGACAGCATTCTCCGTGCCATGGCTGGGCAGCGCGTCGCGGTAATCGGCGACCTCATGTTGGACCGTTATGTGTGGGGAACCGCGTGGCGCATTTCGCAAGAGGCGCCCGTCCCGATCGTAAGCGTAACGCGAAAGTCGGAAACGCCCGGCGGGGCGGCGAACGTCTTGCACAATCTCGCCAAACTCGGCGCGAAACCCATGGCCTTCGGCGTGGTGGGCGAAGACGAACTCGCCGAACACCTCTCACAACTCCTTACGTATGATGGCGTGGACACGGACGCCATCGTCCGCGACCGGTCGCGCCGCACGACCGAAAAGTCGCGCATCATGGCGGGCAATCAGCAAGTCGTCCGCATCGACACCGAAGACACACAGCCCATCGGAAAAGGCCCGACGGCGCGCCTGACGCAAGTTTTCGAGGAAGCGGTTAACGCCGGCCGGATAGATGCGGTGATTTTGGAAGACTACGCGAAAGGCGTGCTCACCCAGGATCTCGCGCCGACGTTGTGCCGCATAGCCCGCGCGGCCGATATTCTTGTGGCACTCGACCCCCACCCGGCCAACCGTTTCACGTTAGATGGAATTACGCTGGCCACGCCCAACCGCACCGAAGCCTTCGCTATCGCGGGCGAGTATGACGAAGGCTCGACCTTGGCTTTCGAGGAGGACCGGGCCCTCGCGCGGGTCGCACAGAAACTGCACGACATGTGGTCCGCCGAGCATCTGCTCATCACGCTCGGCGCCGGAGGCATGGGCCTGTTTTCGCAAGCAGGCGAACCCCTCCACATTTCGACCCAGGCGCGCGAAGTCTTCGACGTTTCCGGGGCGGGCGATACGGTCATCGCCACATTCACGCTCGCGCAATTGGCCGGCGCCACTCTGTCCGAAGCGTGCGAAATGGCCAATCACGCAGCCGGAATCGTGGTCGCCAAAGTGGGCGCCGCAACCGTTTCGGCCGACGAATTGCGGACCTCTTTCGAGATGTCGGAGTAGCTTGGCCACCGAGCGCTCATAGATTGCAGACCGACAAAACACAGTCTGCTGTTGTTATAAGGTTCTGTGTTCTATGTATCTAGAATACGATTCGTCCCTCCCAAAAATACCTTCCATTTTCGGTTGAAGTGCCGGAGGCCCGTCTATATAATCTCGGCCCCGGAACGCATAGTGCTTCCGGTCCAGGACCGGAGCGGGTGCAAATGCCTCTCCTCACAGCGAGGAACTATGGATTCCACCGACCTATTTAGCGAAGGATTGTCGTTCGACGACGTTTTGCTGAAGCCGCGCCGGTCGGACCTACTCCCCGGCGAAGCCGATCTCTCGACGCAATTCACGCGCAACGTTTCCCTGAATATCCCCCTTGTCAGCGCGGGCATGGATACCGTCACGGAATCGCGGTTGGCAATCGCCATTGCGCAGGAAGGCGGCATCGGCGTCATCCACAAGAACTTGCCACCTTCCAATCAGTCGGCGAAGGTCGACCGCGTCAAGCGTTCCCAAGCCGGCATCATCACCTCGCCCTTCACGCTTACACCCGACAAAAGCATCCAGGACGCGGAAGATCTCATGGCGCTCTATCATGTTTCCGGCGTACCCATCACGGACGCGGACGGGAAGCTCGTCGGGATCCTCACGAACCGCGACTTGCGCTTTCAAGAAGATTACACGATCCCGATTTCCTCGGTCATGACCAGCAAGAACTTGGTGACCGTGCCCCCCGGCACAACGCTCGAGGAATCAAAAGCGTTGCTCCATGAGCACCGGATCGAGAAACTTCCTGTTGTTTCTGAGGACGGCACTCTTCAAGGCCTCATCACGATCAAAGACATCAACAAGGTCCGCGATTATCCAAATAGTTGCCGCGATTCCATGGGGCGCTTGCGCGTGGCGGCGGCCATCGGCGTGACGCCCGAAGAAATGGAGCGGGCCGAGTTGCTTGTTCAGAACGACGTGGACGCCTTGGTCATCGACACGGCTCACGGGCACAATAGCATGGTTATCGACATGGTCAAGCGCGTCAAAGACGCCTTTCCTGACACCGATGTGGTCGCCGGCAACATCGTCTCGGCCGAAGCGGCTGCAGAATTGATTGCGGCGGGCGCGGACGCGGTTAAGGTGGGCGTGGGCCCTGGCTCGATTTGCACGACCCGCGTGATTTCCGGCGCGGGCATGCCGCAACTCACCGCCGTGATGGATGTCGTTGAGGAAGCGTCCAAGCGCGGGGTGCCCGTAATCGCCGATGGCGGCATTCGTTACTCGGGTGACATCACAAAGGCTCTGGCTGCGGGCGCGCGAACCGTCATGGTCGGCTCGTTGTTCGCCGGCACGTCGGAAAGCCCTGGCGAAACCATCCTGCTCGAAGGCCGCACCTACAAGGTCTACCGCGGCATGGGTTCGCTCAAAGCGATGCAGCGCGGCAGCAAGGCTAGGTACATGCAACACAATGTCGAAGTGGCGAACAAGCTCGTGCCCGAAGGCGTCGAAGGCCGCGTTCCATTTCGCGGCGCGTTTTCCGATTCCGCGCACCAGCTCATGGGTGGGCTGCGTTCGGGCATGGGATACGTGGGCGCGTCGAACCTCGAAGAGCTTCGCACCAAGGCCCACTTCGTTCGCATTTCTAACGCGGCGGTAGCCGAGAGCCATCCGCATAGCGTGACGATTACCGAGGAACCTCCGAATTACCAGATGCCGCGCTAAGCGCCATCCGAGGTGGACGATTATTAGCCACAGAGGGCACAGAGCACACCGAGGATCTGCTCCTCTCGTTCCCACGTACCTCCGTGGGAATTCAGAAGTTCTGCGCCTTCTTTCTCTCGACCGCTTTCTCCCTGGCACATACCATGTGCATTCCCACGGAGGACCGTGGGAACGAGAGAGAATCACACACTTCTCGTCATTGCGAGGAGGAACGACGAAGCAATTTACCCCAGGCCTTGTAGAGCTCCGGGCCAAGGATTGGGACTTCGAACATGCAGACGTGGCGCTGGGGGGGCGGCGAGTAGATTGCCGCAGTCGCCGGAGGGTCTTTACGCAATGACATCTGGCGAGAGTCTTCGACTCTTGTCGGTGCCGCCATGAAACGCGCACGGCTAATCAATCTCGGCGAGAAGCGACTCATCGATGGAATCAAAAGGATTTCTCTGTGATCTCTGTGCCCTCTGCGACCAAATAGAGCAACCATGAACCCCGAATCAAACCCGATAATTGTCCTGGATTTTGGCGCGCAATACAGCAAGCTTATCGCGCGCCGAATTCGCGAGGCAAGCGTGTTGAGCCTGATTCTTCCACACACCTCGACCGTGGAGGAATTAAGGGCGTACAGCCCCGCCGGGATCATTCTCAGCGGTGGGCCCGCGAGTGTACTCGTGGAAGGCGCACCCATGCTCGACAAGGCGATTCTCAATGGCGGCCTCGACGTGCCCATTCTCGGAATCTGCTACGGTGCGCAACTGCTCGCCCACTTGCAGGGCGGTGTCGTCGAGCCGGCGGAGAAGCACGAATACGGCATCGCCCACTTGGCGCATAGCGATACGACCGGCTTCCTTCGAAACGTGAGCGAGAATACACAGGTCTGGATGAGCCACGGCGATAAGATAACCTGCCTCCCTGAAGGCTACGCGCGGCTTGGCGAAACGGAAAACTGCGACAACGCCGTCATCGCCAATCCCGACGCCAAGCAATACGCCGTCCAATTTCATCCGGAGGTCGTCCACACGGTTGAAGGCAAGCGGATTCTCAACAATTTCGCGCACAACATCTGCGGGTGCAACGGCGAGTGGCAGATGGAGAACTACGTTGCCACCGCCATCGAGGCCATCCGCGAAAAAGTCGGCGGCAAGAAAGTGCTTTGCGGATTGAGCGGGGGCGTCGATTCCAGCGTGGCCGCCGTGCTCATCCACGAAGCCATCGGCGACAACCTGACCTGCGTGTTCGTGGACAACGGCCTCATGCGCAAGGGCGAACCCGAACTCGTAGACCGCGTGTTCCACGAGAACTTCCATATTAACCTCATCTCGGTCGACGCGGAAAGGAAGTTCCTCGACGAGTTGCAGGGCGTTTCCGAACCCGAGGCGAAGCGCAAGATAATCGGGCGGCTCTTTATCGAAGTCTTCGAAGAAGAAGCCAACCGGCTCGGACACATGGACTTTCTCGCGCAGGGAACGCTTTATCCGGATGTGATCGAAAGCGTATCGGCCGCCGGCGGTCCGTCGGTCACGATTAAGAGCCACCACAATGTGGGCGGCCTGCCTGAACAGATGAATCTTGACCTGCTCGAGCCGCTCCGCGAATTGTTCAAAGACGAAGTGCGTGCGCTCGGTCACGAACTTGGCCTTCCCGACGAACTCGTGTGGCGACACCCTTTCCCCGGACCGGGGCTCGGCGTACGCTGCATTGGCGAAGTAACTAAGGAACGCCTCGACACCCTCCGCGAAGCCGACGCCATTTTCATCGAAGAAATACAGAAGGCCGGGCTGTACCGCGACATCTGGCAGGCGCTCGTATGCCTATTGCCTGTTCGCAGCGTCGGCGTTCAAGGCGATGGCCGAACCTACGAGGAAGTCTGCTCCCTGCGCGCCGTGACCAGCGAGGACGCTATGACGGCGGATTGGTTCCGATTCCCCCCCAGCGTACTCCAGCGCGTCTCCAACCGCATTTGCAACGAAGTTCCCCGAATTAACCGCGCCCTTTACGATATAACTACCAAACCCCCAGGGACCATCGAGTGGGAATAGTGAAGCGCGCTAATCGTCCATTACTCTTTCCCCATTTGCGTCACGAGGCGTCATGAAACTAACTTCAGTCAATGTAGGCCAGCCACAGCCCGTCACTTTCGCGGGGCAGACCCTTAACACGGCGATATTCAAATCGCCTGTTGAGGGCCGAGTCTCGGTCGGCGGGCTTAATGTTGAGGGCGACAAGCAGGCGAACTTGGACGTTCACGGCGGCGAACACAAAGCGGTGTACGCCTACCCCGCCGAACATTATTCCACCTGGCAAAAAGAGCTCGGCCGGGGCGACCTAAGCGCCGGCGCGTTTGGCGAGAATTTTACGGTGGAGGGGATGCTAGAAGACGACGTCTACATCGGAGACCGGTACCGCATTGGAAGTGTCCTGCTTGAAATCACCCAGCCCCGCGTTCCCTGCAAGAACCTCGCCGCTAGATTCCAATCGCCGCTGCTTGTACGCCAATTCCTCAACAGCCAGCGAAGCGGCTTTTACCTGCGCGTTCTCGAGGAAGGCGAGGTGCGCGCGGGTGACCTAATCGCACGTGAACACCGGGACCCCGACAGCATGAGCATCAAGGCGATTCACACGCTTCTCTTCTTCGATAACGAAAACACCGACGGAATTCGGGCCGCCACTCAGATACCCGCACTTTCCGAAGAGTGGCGTTCGCAACTCGCCGAGCTTCTGTAGAATTCTTCGGTCGAACGATCGATCCGCCTCCCTTGACTGCCTACTTCATAACTATCTATACTCAAGACAGATGGCGCTCCGCAAGGGGAATGTGCCGCCCACTGCGCATACTCCCCCGTACCTCATGATACGTTGGCTCCCTAATCGGATTGGTTGACTGAGATGATCGACGGACAAGTGCTGGTATTGAACAAGTCCTGGGTCGCGGTAAACGTGGCCTCGGTGCGGCGCGCGCTGACGCTGCTGTACCAAGGCGCGGCCCGCGCGGTGCATCCGACCGACTATTCTCTCTACGATTTTGACGACTGGTGCGAGTTGTCGGCTGCGCGCGAAGACGGGCGCTACCTGCATACGGCGACCATGGCGATCCGAGTCCCCGAAGTGGTTTTGTTGACCAGCTTTAACGGGTTATTTCGACAGGAGGTCCGGTTTTCGCGGCGCAATATTTTCGAGCGGGACAGGAACCAGTGCCAGTACTGCGGCAAGACTTTCGCCAAGCCCGACCTTACGCTGGACCACGTAATTCCCCGCTCGAAGGGCGGCCGCGACACATGGGAAAACTTGGTCTTGGCGTGCATGAAGTGCAACGTACATAAAGCCAACAGCACCCCCCATCAAGCCAATATGCCGCTGTTGAAGAAGCCGGTGAAGCCCCAATGGCTGCCGCGGCTGGGACGCCGGTTGCCGACGTCGGAGATGAGCAGTTGGCAGCGATTCGTCGATGCGGCGTATTGGGACGTTGAACTGAAGTCCTAATGCCCGACGCGCCGCGCCGATTCGTGGATGTGGCGCTCCCCATCCCCATTGAGAATCCTTTCACCTACGAGGCGCCTCCTTCGCTGCAAGACCGGATTGCCGTGGGGATGCGCGTCGTTGTTCCCCTTGGTCGGCGCGTCGAGACGGGTTTCGCCGTCGGATTCCCCTCGACGGCGGACGAGAACGGCCTCAAGAAGATTATCGACCTGCCGGATGCGGCCCCCATCATTTCGGACGAGATGATGGGGGTCTGCCGGTGGATAGCAGAGTATTATTGCTGTTCCCTTGGCGAAGCGCTGAACTGCACGGTGCCCGCCGGCATTCGGATTCGTTCGAAAAAACGCTACACCTTGGTCACCGAACGGCTCGGCGAAGGGCGCTACACCAAACGCCAGCAACAAGTCATCGCCGCGCTCCACCGGCGCGGACCGCTCATGGAAGCCCAACTCGCCAAGGAAGCCGGCGCCCGCGCACTCAGTAATACGCTGCAAGCGCTGGTCGGACGTGGCCTTATCCTAGAAGAAGTTCTAGCCGACAAAGGCAGCGTCTCGATGAAGACGGAGACGTGGGCCGTGTTGGTCGAGGCGAAGGTGCCGGACGGCGACGCGCTTGCCGCCATGCAACGCCGCGCCTCGAAGCAGGCCTCCGTCTACCTCGACCTGCTCAACGGCGAAGCGGAGCGCCCGGCCGCTAGCCTCTACGAAAAACACGGTGTGAACGCGGCCACGCTACACGCGCTGGAGAAGAAAGGTTTTATCAGGCGGGAGGAACGCGAGGCGTATCGGGCGCCCGATTTGGAAACGAGCGCTGGCCCGCCGGAAAAACATGAACTCAACGGCGAACAGGCGGCGGCCTACAACGCGATAACCGATGCGCTCGAATCGAAGGAGTTCGCGACGCTCCTGCTGCAAGGAATAACGGGTTCCGGCAAAACCGAGGTCTATCTACGCACGATCGAGCATGTCCTCTCGCTCGGCAAAGACGCCATCATTCTCGTGCCCGAGATTTCGCTTACGCCGCAAACGGTGGGACGGTTTGTCGAGCGTTTCGATGTGCAAATCGCCGTTCTCCATAGCGGCCTGGGGGCCGGGGAGCGTTACGACGAATGGAGGCGCGCGCAGCGGGGTGAAGTGCGGATTGTCGTGGGCGCGCGCTCGGCCGTGTTTGCGCCCCTGCCGAATCTCGGCATCATTGTGGTGGATGAGGAGCACGACCACTCCTACAAACAGGGCGACGTACCGCGTTACCACGCGCGGGACGTGGCCATCGTGCGCGCGAAACTTTCGGGCGGCGTCTGTGTGCTCGGATCGGCGACGCCGTCCATCGAGTCGTTCCACAACACCGAACGGGACAAGTCGGTCTGTCTCGTACTGTCGCGGCGTGCGACGCGATCCGAGCTTCCCAGTGTCGAAATTGTCGACATGCGAACGGAGATTCGCGAGGAAGCCGGGGAAAACTTCCTATCGAAGAGGCTCGACAAGGCCCTCAAGGCGCGCATCGCAAAGGGCGAACAAGCGATGCTTCTCTTGAACCGGCGCGGCCATTCGCCCTTCGTGCTATGCCCCAAATGCAGTTGGGTCGCCGACTGCGAGAATTGCCAAGTCAGCCTCACCTACCACGCGAAGGGCGGATTCCTCTCCTGCCATTACTGCAACGCCCAACGGGAGATCCCGCAAGTGTGCAACGAGTGCCATTTCAACCCGCTCATCTACCTCGGCGTCGGCACACAGAAAATCGAGGATTTTCTAAGGCGCGCTTTCCCCAAGACCAACATCGAACGCATGGACGCCGACACCACCGCGGGCAAGGGCGGCCACGCGAAAATCCTCGGGCGCTTCGCCGCGGGCGAAATCGACGTGCTCGTCGGCACACAGATGCTCGCCAAGGGACACGACTACCCCGGTGTCACCTTGGTCGGCGTCGTCAACGCCGACACCGGCCTATCCATCCCCGATTTCCGCGCGGCCGAACAATCCTTCCAACTGCTCACGCAAGTCGCCGGACGCGCCGGCCGTGGCGATACGCCTGGCGAAGTCATCATCCAAACCTACCGTCCCAAGCACTTCGCCGTCCAAGCCGCCGCCAAACACGACTTCCATGGCTTCTACACCCAAGAAATCGAATTTCGGCGCCAAGCCGGATACCCGCCGTTCCGCCGCCTCGTCCACTACACACTCGAGTCCGAAGACCTCCTCGACGCCGAACGCTACGCGGGCATCCTCAAACGCGTCATCGTCCAGCAAATCCAAACCCTCGGATTCCGCGGCGTCGAAGTCGTCGGCCCCGCCCCCGCCACCATCCGCCGCGTCAAAAAAAAATACCGCTGGAACCTAGGCGCCTTCTCCAAATCCGCCAAACGCCTCAACACCCTAACCCGCGCCGTCCGAAAAGACTTTTCCCAGCGCGCGCCAAAGTCTGTCGCCCTGAAAGTGGATCTCGATCCGTATGGGATGTTTTAGGAAGATTCCAGGTCACGAGTAGTCGCAAGAGCCGAAAATTCGGAAAGTATGAAGAAGCCATGCCCAGATTGGCGACAGTAAAGAAGATTATGGGCCAGCGTCATCAAATTGGGTTGTTCGAGTTCTGGTTTCATTTGGCAAGAAAA
>CAYNZS010000108.1:0-12853 GCA_964401695.1 uncultured Nitrospirales bacterium | reverse complement strand
CAAGGGGCGGCAGATACCGATCATATCCGTTACGCCCGAAGCGAGGGTCTCCTCAATGACCGGCAGACTGCGAAAACCCGCCACCAAACAAATCGGGCCTTCCGTTGCGGCTCTCACAACCCGGGCATCGTCGCGAAAGCACGCTTCCTGCTCCGGTTTTGTGATGCCCAATATCAGCCGCCGCTCTGTCGAGATCCCGTGGCTGATTTCTACCAAGCACAATCCCTCTTGTTCAAGCGTGCGGGCGATTTTGCCCCTTCCTCTATCGTCAAGCCATTTCCGTCGGCGACGGAATCTCTCACGCCCAGTTTGATCATCACGGGGAAATCTTCGTCGACCTCCTTCTTGATGGCCCGGGTCACGTCGACGATGAAGCGCATCCGGTTGTCGAGACTGCCGCCCCACTGGTCGTCGCGGCGGTTGGTGACGGGAGACAAGAATTGCGAGACGAGGTAGCCGTGCGCCCCGTGGATTTGCACACCATCGAAGCCCGCTTCCTGAACTCGCCTAGCCGCCTGGCCGTACGCGTCGATGATGCTCACAATGTCCTCTTCCTCCATCTCACGGGCCGGTTTGCGGTACGTCGTCATGCCCTCATACACGGACACGGCCATATAGTCGTCCCCGCGGTACGACGCCGCGTAGGCGTTGGCTCCGCCATGGTTGATTTGCATCGCGACGAGCCCATCCACGTCGTGCACGGCATCCGTCATCTTCCGATAGCCCGGGATATGATCGTCCGTATGGATCCCGTTCTGGTCCAATATGGATTGCCCATCCATCCGCACATGCGCGAACCCGGTCACCACGAGGCCCACGTCATTCTCCGCCAAACCCTTGATCAGGTTTACCGAAGCCTCGCCGACGAATCCGCCGTCATCGGCCAGGGCATAATACGTGGCGGATCGAAGAAAACGGTTCTTCACCTTCATGTTGCCAACTTGAATCGGTTCAAATGGAGTGGACATCTTCTTCTCCCTCGATGGTGATTCATGCCACGGCGCCGGAACGCGCGCTGTTTCTGTCGAACATTGATTGTAGCCTCAAATGACGGCGTGTGCAATCCCCTACTTTTCTGATTCGGGATTGGACGGTCCGGCTGTCCACCGGGCACATGCCGCGACTGTTTGACGTGGTGTGGAAAACTGACCTAGACTAGCCCGGCGAGATAGCCGGGCTAGAAGCCGGGCTAGAAGCCGGGCGTCCGGCCACGTAGCTTTCATTCTGCCCGTTCCCGTCATGAGTGGAGACGTGTGTTTCCCAATTTTTGCGGCATATCTCCGGACGCATTTTGGGCGAGGCGCAAGTGCCTCCATCAACATTTCAATTATGAGTCAATACACTGGATCGGGGGCGCAAGGAGAAAGCAGCGGCATGGATAGCGCATTTGAAGCGGTCATGAAAGAATACGATCAACGCCTTGCCGAGGAGAATGAGAGCATTCGTGGACTTGCGGAGACAGAGATTCGGCCTCGATTCAATGAACTGCTGCTTGCGGTTGGCAGGCATGTGGGGCAGTTTCTCAACGCGCTCGCGAAGGACAGCCGCGCACGCGTCGTGCTCGAGGCCGGCGGCTCCTACGGTTATTCCACACTCTGGTTCGCGGAAGCTGCACGTTCAGTGGGAGGCAAAGTCATATCCCTGGAAAAAGTTCAGGACAAGGTGGATTACGCGCGTGAAAGGCTGCGGCGGTCAGGCCTCGATGCCTATGTTGAGCACCGGGTCGGAGACGCTTTTGAAGCAATCGAGACCATGGACGAGACCGTTGATCTGGCGCTATTGGATCTGGGGTGGGATAAGTATAGCCGGTGCTTGGATCTGCTCTACCCGAAGCTCTCTTCTCAAGCCATCGTCGTGGCGGACAATATGGTGTTGCCCGAAGAGGCACGCCAGACGACACGGGCGTTCCAGTCTCATATACGAAGTTTGCCCGGTGTAGACTCGGTACTGTTGCCCCTCGGCACGGGCATAGAAGTCAGCAGACTGAACAGCCAGTTGGCCTGAGGCCGCCGGGGGCGTCGGTCCCACATTCAGTCGTTCCGAAGCGGCGCGCCCCTCCCCCCAGCCCCTCTCCGGCTTTGGGAAGGGCTGGGGAAGTAGGCCGCGATGCTATGCGGTCTGTTTGGGATTGATCACGATGGCCGGTTTGGTCCTCAAGGAATAGAAGAATTCGCTGCCTTCTCTGACCTTTCCTGTCTTGGATGTCTTGACCTCTCTCTCGCCGTATTTCGCCTTCAATTCATCCAGCGGTGCGATATCGAGTGCCCGCGTGGGGCAGGACTCGACGCAAATGGCTTGCTTACCGCCGGACAGGCGATCCGCGCATAGGTCGCATTTCCACATCTTGGCGTTGGCATCGGGGGCGAATTGTGGGGCCTCGTAGGGGCAGGCTTTGAGGCATTTGCCGCCGCATTCGTCGAGTCCGGTGCACAGTTCGGAATTGATGGCGACAATACCGTCTTCGTCTTTCTTGAAGAGAGCCTTGACGTCGCAGGCGGCGACGCATACGGGATCGAGGCAATGATAGCAGGTCAGAATCGTATATTTTGCGCTGACATTCGGCCATTTGCCTTCTTCGTTGTATAAAATCCGCAGGCGGCTCGCCTCTCCCGGGGGGAGGTCGAACCAGTCTTTACAGGCCACTCTGCAAGCGCTACAGCCGGTGCAGCGTGTCTGATCGAAATAAAAACCCATTTGCATGTTGTCGTTATCCTTCCCTTAAGCCTTGCTTACTTCTACGAGAACCGTATTCAATGCCGCGCCGCCACCGCCCGAATAGGCGTCGTTAGTCAACGTGTTGGCGCAGCCGCCGCGATCGATTCCCTCGTCGTCGGGGTCGTACCACGCTCCCTCGAAAATGCACAGTACGCCAGGCACGATGCGCTCCGTCACCCAGGCGGGAATGGCTATCTTGCCCCGGTCGTTGTAGACGTAGACTTCGTCATCTGTCTTGATGCCTCTGGGGTCGGCGTCGACGGGGTTGATCCACACGCGGTGGGGGTCGACCTCCGTCAGCTGCTCAATGTTGCCCAAGTCGGAATGGACCCGGACCTTCGAGTGGGGCGAGAGCACCTGAAGGGGGTATTTATCGAGCAATGGGTCGAAGCGATCTTCCCAGGTGCTGAGGTACTTCGGGATGGGCGGCACGAGAGGATTGTTGAGATCGGCGACGCGCTGGGAGAAAATTTCGATCTTTCCCGAAGGCGTCTTGAACGGATTGTTCTCGGGGTCTTCGATCTCCTTTTTGAACGCGACGATGGGCTCCTCAAGCTCGACGCGCTGGACACCTTCCCTCTTGAAGGTGTCGTAATCCTTGACATACTCCTTCGTTTGCACGTTGTTGGCGACAAACGCCCGGAGCCACTCGTCCTCCGTATGCTCTACGAAGTCTTCGATGCCCAATCGCTCCGCCATCGCATACGCGATCTCGAGGTCCGACTTGCATTCGCCCAGGGGCTCGATGGCCTTGTTGATGAAAGTGAAGTAGGGACCGGAGGGCCAAGGCCGCGTCATGTCGTTCTTCTCGGCGGGGCTCGACACCGGGAAGATGATATCGGCGTGTTTGGCCGTGGGCGTCATGAACAACTCGTTGACGGCCATGAAATCGAGCTGCTTCAAAGCCTTGGACGCTTTGTTCGAATTCCCGTACTGGTTTACGTAGTTGTTGCTCAGCGACCACACCATCTTGATGTCCGCGGGATAGCCGCCCGCCTTGCCCGTGAGCAGGCAATCGGAAATCTTCACTTTATGGACGCGCCGCACCACGCGCAGGTTTATATCGAGTGTGCCGCGAATCGAGGGCGCGCCGGCCTCGAGGGGATTCTTGATCCCGGGGATGCCGGGGCTGCGGAACATGTGTCCGATGGGAATTCCCATCAGTCCGCCCGCGGCGCTCCCGCCGCTCTTTCCGATGTTCCCCGTCATGGCGGTGAGGGTGATTGCGCACCGGTTGTATTGTTCGCCCATCGCGCTACGCGCGGGCCCCTGACAATCCATCAGGCAGGCGGGGTCCGTCGTGGCGTATTCCTTGGCCAGAGCCTCGATCCGCGACGCGTCGACGCCGGTGATCTTCGAGGCCCACTCAGGTGTCTTCTCGACGCCGTCTTCGTCACCCATGACATAATCTTTGAACTTGTCGAAACCCACGGTGTACTTGTCCAGGAAAGCCTGGTCCTGCAAGTTCCCCTTGATAATCACATTGGCCATGGCACACATGAAGGCGGGGTCGGTGCCGGGGGGAATCGGAATCCATTCGGCCTCGAGTGTGGATGTCGTGTCGTCGTAGCGTGGCCCGATCGAAACGATCTTGACGCCGGCTTCCTTCGCTTTGAGCAGGTGGTACATGGTGTTGGTGCCCGAAACCATGCGGGCTGGGTCCCATCCCCACAGGAGAATAAGCTTGCTGTTGAGGAAGTCCTCGCGGCTGTGCCCGACCATGACGTCGCCGTAGGTGCTCATCACGGCCCAAACCGCTCCTTCCGAGGAGATGTTGCCGTAGTCCGTGGTGAAGCCGCCAAACATGGACATCAACTTGGCCGTGGCGCCGGAGTTATGCAGGTTTCCGTGGTATCCGCCGCCGGTGATGAGGAATAGGGCCTGGTTGCCGTATTTGTCCTTCGTTTCTTTGAGTTTCCCAGCGACCGTATCGAGGGCCTCATCCCAAGAAATGCGCTCGAATTCTCCCTTTCCTTTGGGGCCGACCCGCTTCAACGGGTGCATCAGGCGGTCTTTGTGATGCACGAAATGCCGGTAGGCACGGCATCGCACGCAGGCGCGCAGTTGTTTGTCGGGGCCGGCGGAATCATCGCCTTCGACCCTGACAATGACGTTGTTTTTGACGTGAAGCCGCAACGGGCAACGTCCCCCGCAGTCAAAAGCGGATGTCGCCCTGACGATTCTAGTCTCACTGTCGTAATTCATTACACCTTCTGTAGCCATTATAGCAATCTCCAAAAGTCAAGAGGGTGGAAGCAAAAACTTGGCCCTTTCATTGAGTGGAGAGTGTAGCGGGAAGACGGCCGTGAATCAACAGGGCGGGGGATGCTGCGATTCGTTCGCGTCCGCTTTCGGCCAATGTCCAAAGGTCTCGATTTCGCCGCCTTGTCCGATTGGATCGGCGGGCTAGCTCGGTTGCGTAGCGGGCTCGCGAGCCCGGCGAGCTGGTTCGGTTGACTTTGCTCCCGGCTAACCCGGATATTCCAGGCTCATGCACGATGCGTTCCAATATGCCGTGAATCCATAGGGAGAGGAATCATGAAGAAATCGCTAGGCGCCAAGACTATTGTCCACCCGACCCCCGTCTTCGTCATCGGGAGCTATGACGCCGAAGACCGGCCGAACATGATGGCCGCGGCCTGGACCGGGATCTGCTGCAGCGACCCGCCGTGCATGGGGGTTTCATTGCGCGCGGCCACGTACACGCATGGAAACATCGTCCGAAATCAGGCCTTCACCGTCAACGTGCCCAGCGTCTCGCAGGCTCCACAGGCCGACTACGTGGGCATCTATTCGGGCAAAGACACGGAGAAGTTCGGCGAGACCGGTTTGACCCCGGTCAAAAGCGACCTCGTAAAGGCTCCTTATGTGGAGGAATTCGGCCTTGTCGCGGAGTGCAAAGTCATTCAGACCATCGAGATCGGCCTGCACACCCAGTTTATTGGTCAGATCCTCGACGTTAAGGCGAACGAGGAGACCCTCGACAGCCAGGGGAGGCCAGACCTCACGGCGCTTCAGCCCTTCGTATTCTCGCCGGCGGACGGTACTTACTACGAAGTCGGCGAAAGCCTGGGACGAGCCTTCTCCATCGGGAAGAGGGAGGAGTAACGGATAGAGGAACAGCTGCCGGAATTGAAGACTGCCCCAATGCCGATTGAGTTTATCCGTCACAAGGCCGCGGCGCGTCAGTCCGGCTTTCCGCGCTTTCGGTCGTAGAAACGGGCGAGTGCATCCGGCGCAGCGCCTAGGTGGTACGCAACCACGATGAGTTGATTGCGGAGCATGGTCCGCCACGCCCCCACGGCTGCCCACCGGCGCGCGGAGGTTTCGGCGTGGAGGCTGGCGAGGCGAATTCTTCCCTTCTTCGCGAGGCGCTGGACGAGCGCAAAATCTTCCATGATGGGTATTTCGGGGAAGCCGCCAATCCCGCGGAAGGTGTCTTTCTCCATGAAGAGCGCCTGGTCTCCATAGGGCAGTTTGAGCCACTGCGACCGCTTGTTCGCGCAGTACGCGATAATCCGCATGGCCAGCGATGGGCTCGGTGTCGACAATCGAAATGCGCCTAGGATGGTGCCGGGCAGCGCGAAAATCCGCCGTGCCTCGACCTCATATCCAGGGGGAAGGCGGGTATCTCCGTGCAGGAAGAGGAAAATTTCGCCCGAGGCTTTCGCGGCCCCGAAGTTCATCTGCCGCGCCCGCCCAGGGCTGCATTCGTAAACGATTGCGCCACACTCGCGCGCGATGGCTCTGGTTTCGTCCGAGCTGCCGCCGTCGCAAACGATTACCTCTACGCCATCGCGCACCGATCCTGCCGACGCGATGGTATCGCGGATGCGTCCGGCTTCGTTGAAGGTTGGGATGACGATGGAAAGCCATGGCTTGTCACTTGGAGGGCGAAGGGCGCGTTCCCATACGCGGATGTCTTCGGGGCGATCCACATCGTCGAGCGGGGCGAGCCGGAATGAGGAAAGCCCCAACTCTTCGATGATAGCCTGAGTTTGAGCGAGAACTTCTTCCGTTCCCCAACGAATGCCCTCGAACAAGCGCGGTATCGCACGGGCTTGGGCGCTGTTGCGTACTCCGACCAGGTAATAGCCTCCGTCGGTCGCGGGGCCGAGCACGACATCGTGCCGGTTCAATTCGTCGAACGCGGAATCGAGTATGTCCGCCGACACGTCGGGGCAATCGATCCCGGTGATAACGGCGCGCGCGGCCCCTTCTTCAAACGAGTCGAAGAAGGCCCGGCTCATGCGTTCGCCGAGACCGCCATCGCCTTGTTCGGTGTAGCGAAAGCCTCTGCCCAGCCAGCGTTGGAATGAGGCGCGCGGCGCGCCAGTATATCGAATGACGGTATCGCCTGCCTTCGACTTTCGCGCCACATCGGCCATGCGCTCCGTCATTTGACGCTGCAAGTCGGCCGCGCCTTGCTCGCCCAGTTCCGGTATGAGACGGGTCTTCGTAGAACCGGGTTCGGGGTACCGGGTGAAAACGACGAGCCGGTCGGATCTCGCGTCTTTCCGCGTTCGGCCTGCGAGGTAGTAGCGCGCGGCCGAAACGAAGATCGTGCCAAGTATTTTATAGCCCGCTCCGATGACGCCCCGTAGTGTTCCGGATACTTTGGACACGCCGATACGCTTCCGGTAATTGACGGGCGCTTCCGCGTAGGCCATGCCGTGGAGGGCGGCCTTGATCTGCATTTCAACCGTCCAGCCATAGTCCGGGTCGGCCATTTCAAGGCGTTGCAGGCTCTCGAAGCGAATGGCGCGAAATGGGCCGAGGTCAGTGTAGCGAACGCGCCAGAACAGCCGCATGAGAAAGCAGGCGAGCCGGTTGCCAAAACGCGCCTGCGGTGTCAGTGCCCCCGGCTCGTGGTGACCGAGAACCCGCGATCCGATGACCAGTTCGGCGCCTCCCGCGATGATGGGGTCGACAAGTCGATCCATCTGCTCGGGATAGTCGCTAAAATCGCCGTCGAGGTAGACAACGATATCGGGATTCGTCAGCCGCGCCATCGCTGCCAGGCAGGCGGAACCGTAACCCTTGCGGCGCGCGGTCGCTACAGCGGCGTTGTGGCTCTCGGCAATGAAAACGGTGCCGTCCGTCGAGCCGTTGTCGCCTACGATGACTTCGTCTACCCACGCGGGGATGGCGTCGAGGACCTTTCCTATCGAGCGCTCCTCGTTCAGCGCCGGAATGACGACGGAAATTCGCGCGCCGTTTCGCATGGGCTAAACCGCGCGCCGCGGCAGCGCACGGCGGCCCTCCCAAAGGAGCAAGATGAACGCCGGCGCGAATTCGAGCCAGACAACCCCGTTGTCGAAGATCTCGGTGTTATCGCGGTATTCGAAATGGAATCGGAGGTAATACATGGGGAGCGTGACGGTGAGGGATAACATCGAAGCTCTCGGACTCAACGTGAGGAATGGGATTAGCCAAAGATAGTACCACGGGAATTGAGTGGGGCTGAGGAGAAATAGGGCGGACATGACCAGCACGATCCGGTTGCATAGATCCTGCGGTTCCTCAATCGGGCGGCGGCACAAGTACAGAATCCACAGAACCAGGGCCGTGGCTACAAGAGTCCGCGCGGTCAATTCGACGGTAGGACCCGACGGGTCGCCGCCCAGAAGACCGCTTCCGACCTCGCTGACCTTGAGAAATACCATAAATAGCGCGTCGTTCATCTCCCAACCGCGGCCATAGGCCAGGAACCCGGAATCGTCTCCGAGGCGGACCGCCACGAGTATGGGGGATAGCAATACCGAGAGAAGTGCGGCGGATACGCCGACTGCAACCGCCAACCTCCACGGGCTGGCCTTCATATAGCGCAAGACGACGGGGACGATCGCAATGGGCCAGAGCTTCGAAGCGATTCCCAAGGCAAAAGCCATGCCCGAACGGACCGGGGCCGAACGCAACGCGAAGTACAGGGCGAGAAGAACGAAGGGCAGGGCGATGGCGTCCATGTGGGCGGTATTAACGGTTTCCTTTACGACCAAGGGGTTCCACCAGTAAATGGCGGCGTAATGGGTCGGCCTGTCGAGACGGCGAATCAGCATTGCGATGAGGGAGAGCGTCGCGATGTCGAAGAGGATCAACACCACCCGCCAAGCTTGCAGGCTCCAAGGACGCAGCCAATGCGCCACGGCGAATGCTGCTTGGGCGACGGGTGGGTAGACTGTGCCGTACTGGGGGTGGTTGACGCGCGTATAGACATGCCCCGCGTCCGCGGACAACTCGCGCACGGCATCGGGGATGTGCGGAGCCTCGACTACGCGGCGGGCTTCATCGGGGATGTAGGCGTATGGATTGTGGCCGCTCGCCGCAACCCCGCCGTCCCAGAGGTAGCGGTAGTGGTCGTCCTCGAGAATGGGCGTGGAAGTGAACATCGCCACACGCATGGCAATGCCGACGGCGAGTATCCATAGGGTAAGGCGCCACATGCCTTGCGAACGCTGGACCGTCCATATCGCCAGACAATAGGCGAGGCCCGATCCGGAAAGTAGGGCGGCCATGAGGAGAATTGGCCGGTCGAGATGGTCGCTGCCGTACACGAACCGGGGCGAGAGCGCGCGCAGGCCGAGCGTCGCGGCGAACAAGACGAGGCCGCAGCCAATCCATACGGACCACGCCGTAGAATCAGGAATCGGTCTGGGGAGTTTGGGATCGCTCAATTTGGCGGTGGGCATTGTAGCGCCAGATCTCGGCCTATTGCTCGTTCAAAGTCCAATCGTAATCGAGATAACGGAGCGAATATTCCGCCTCGTCGATATACGCCGCGGCGGCTTCGCCTCCATACCGCGCGACGAAGTGTAGCACGGCTGTCTCCGCTTCGTTGTGGTCAGAGAGCGATTCGGGGCTCCCAAAAGTTTTCGTGAAGTCGCCGCCGTACCAATCGAAGATGGTGGACACGCGTATTTGACGGTGCTCGCGATCGATTTGTAAACCGTGTTGGCTCTTCAGGAATTTCCGAGCCTGATCGTCCAGTTGTTCGTCGAGCATATCCGCCGTGTAGGGCTCGTTGCGAAGCGGTGGGCAACTGCGCGCGGCGCAGACCAGCGCCACATGAAGGCGCGGCTCGCTAAACTGCGCGCGCAGCACTTCGTGTTCAATTTCGTCCAGCGTGAGTTCGCGTCCGGCCACTGGCGTCTTCAACGAATCCCAAACCCCTTTGATCTGGCGAATGCTATTGGCCGGATAGAGTGTGCCGAAAACGATCCCGCCCTTCTTGATAGGGTGATGGTCGAGGATGTACTTAACGGTAATTGCGTTGTACGCGTTGAACCAGAACGCGAGCTGTTCGGCGTCGGGCTGGGCGCGGAGATCGGCGTAGTCCTGACGCGCAATATTCGCGATGTAGGAATCGAGGCCCGCCCGGCCGGATTGCCAACCCGCATAATCGACCAAGCCTTTTTCATCGACGTATTTCGCCAGGCTCTCGCCGTATCCTTTGGTTTCGATTGCGAAGCCGTTTGCGCCCGAACCCGAGCCGGATTCGGCAGAAAGGCTGTTCCATGTCCCGGCGGTTTCGCCGCCCGCGTTCTTATCGCCACCACATCCCACGAAAACGCAGAAGAACGCCAACGCGACAAAGGAGGCGAGGGCGACTCGTCTGCCGTAGCCAAGCCGTTCGTCTGAGAGGGGCGCATTCCATCTTCGCATTTGGGTCTGAAATATAATCCGTGGAAGCTCCGCTCGTCTCCGGCGCACCAAAGTTCAGTTCGAGCGCAAGTGGGTATCGCGCCACGCTACACGAGCGCTCCGCCGCACGACGATCCGGCGCCGGCTGTGCAGGCGTAGCAATGAGCGCCCGTAACGATGCGGCGCCCGGTCAAGGCCTCGACATCGATATCGCGGATATTCTCGGCGCGCGTTCCCGCGGGCAGGCGAAGCGCCAGGTTATAATCGCAGTCATACATCGATCCGTCCCAGCCGACCGAAATCTGGTGGCGGCACATGAGATGCTCGACCGTTTCCGGATTGAAATTCTGCCTCAACAGATCCATGTACGCGTCAAGCGCGCGCCGCTTGCGCAAGTCGCCCTTGAAGCGGCCAATGGGTATGTTCGTGATCGTGTGCAAGCGCGTGAACTCGATGCCGAAGCCGTCGCGCAGTTCTCGGCGGTAGTCTTCCTCGAGTTCGGCTTGCGCGGGCGGTAGCGATGGACCGCCGGGATTGAACACGAGGTCGAGCGCAAGGCCCGACTCGATGCCGTACCCCACGGCGTTCAGCCGCCGGATGGATTCAATGCTGCCGCCGAAAACGCCGCCGCCGCGTTGCCCGTCCACGTTTTCTTCGGTATAGCAAGGCAGCGATGCGACCAACTCCACGTTGTGCTTGCGGAAGAACGCGGGAAATTCCTCATAGCCATCTTCCAGAAGGATCGTCAAATTTGTGCGCGCCATGACCTTCAGTCCGCGGGCGCGAAGCGCTTCGACGAAGCGCTGGAAGTTCTGATTCATTTCGGGAGCGCCGCCGGTGATATCTACGGACTCGACGCCCGCCTTTTCCGCGACTTCGATGACTGCCGCCATCGTCGCCCAGTCCATTTCCTCCGTGCGCCTGGGCGACGAATTGACGTGGCAATGGGTACAGATGAGATTGCACTTTAGCCCGATATTGACCTGGACGGTGAGCAGGCGGGATGCGCTGAAGAGGCCGGGCTCCCCCTGCTCCGAAACGCGCTCGTCGAAGTTGTGTGCGTGGTTCGGACTCTTCAATAGACTCAGATTACCCATGGATTCCCGTTCGTCCGTTCGATTGTTGAAATTAACAGCCCGCAGGCCCGCAACATTCGCCGTCGCTCCATTCGGTAAGGTCGTAACCGAGCCCTTTGGTCTCGCGGGGATGACGCAACAGGGGCCGGCCCGAATCCCAAGGAACAGTTTCGCCTTGCGCCACTGGTTCCAAAGGCTGAATGCCCTCGACACGCTCGGCGTAGGGGCCGCCTGGGTCCGCCATGATCCGGTACGTCTTGTCGCAAACCGCCACGCGCGATCCGCGGTGGAACGTGTGGCCGTCGTCATCGGTTACGGATTTCCATGGGCCTTTGTACACGAGGGCCTGATTCTGTTCCAAGCAAGGCCCTTCTTTGCCCTTGTACGCGCGAACCGTTAGCGAGCGGAATTCGATGCCTTCGATCACCTGCCATGGTTCGCTTTGGCGTTCCAGGATTTCCACCCCGTAGAAGCCCGCGTCCACAAACATTTGCAGGAATTGATCCTCGCGAAACGCGCCCGCGATGCAGCCGCTCCACAAGTCGGCATCCTCCAAGATGGCGCGCGGCGGATCCTCGTCGCACACGATATCCGAAATCACCGCGCGGCCACCGGAGCGAAGGACGCGGTGCAGTTCCCCGAACATGCGCGCCTTGTCCTCCTGACGAACCAGGTTGAGCACGCAATTCGACACAACGGCGTCAATGTCTCCGTCGGGAACGAGCGGTTCCTGGTGTCGGAGGCGGGCGCATTCAGACTCGAAGAGTTGCAGATCATCGACCGTTGTGACGGGGTTGGAATCAAGCCACCGCTGAACGCGGTCCAGGTCCAGGGCGAGATCCTGGATTTTGCCTTTGCAGAACGAGACATTGCCGTGGCCCAGTTTCTCCTCCATGTAGCCCTCGTACTTGCGGGCGAGGGCGAGCATTTCGGCGTTGAAATCGACGCCCACAACGGAGCCCTTAGCCCCAACCTTCTGGGAGAGAATATAGCAGATTTTCCCGCTGCCCGATCCGAGGTCGAGCACGCGTTCGCCTTCGTTCACATAGGCGGAGGGATCGCCGCAGCCGTAGTCGCGCTCGACAATTTCCGGGGGTAGCGCTTCGAGGTACTTCCCGTCGTAGGTGACGGGGCAACACAGCTCGGGCTGGCGCTCGCGGGCTCCCTGCTCGTAGCGCCTCAAGACGGCCGATTCCACATCGCCTTCGCCGTGTCCATTGCCGTTGTCGCGTTCCGTGCCTAGGTCGATTGCCATGGTAGTCGCTCCAAGAGAGAATGGCCAGTGAACCCATGTGGCGCCGAAAAGACGCCATTTTACCCTATCCTAACCCAGCGTAGCCGGAACCAAAGAGTACTTTTCCATGGCCCCTGGATTCAAGCTCTAAGTGCAACACGGTGTTCCTCTCGTTGTTCTAGAAAGA
>CAYNZS010000107.1:0-12926 GCA_964401695.1 uncultured Nitrospirales bacterium | reverse complement strand
AGAACACATACGATAAAAGATAAATTCCCTCAACTATAAATCAAACCACTAGATGCATGCCAATTCTATCTGGAATACATCTGAGCTAGCCCGGATATCCGCTCTAAAGCGAGCGGCTGATCGCTGACACCAACACCTCGGCATTGAAAGGCTTGGTCATAATCTCCACGACATTCGGGGATTCTGGACGGTCTATCTTCAACTTGTCCAGAAGCCCTGTTGCCAAAAGGATAGGGATGCCGGCGTTCAGCGAGTGAATGTCCCGAGCCAATCCGATGCCCGTCTTTCCCGGCATCGTATAGTCGCTAATCGCCACGTCGCAGCCCTCCGGATTGCTCTGAATGGCCTGCCATGCACTGTCGGCGTCATTGAATTCTTCAACCTCAATCGGAAACAACACACAAGTGTTTCTTAGGAACCCGGCCTCAAGCTTCGGGCTAACGCCACCACACAAAGTGAAGCGGCTCGTCCGTGGTCTCGAAGCTCAGAGAGAAGCCGCCGGGGCCATGGCCTTTGGCAAATTTGGCAAGGATATGATTCTTGCCCTGCCTTACGGAGCCTTCTAGTTCTTGGCCGGCCAGTCGGCCGTAGCCGCTGGACTGGGCATTCTCGTGGACGAGACGATTGTTGATCCATACCTTGCATGGGTTTGGACTGCGGAGAGTTGCTCGGATTGCCGCGCGCCGGTCGGCGCCGAATTCCGCGTAGGCGTAGGCGACCCCACAATCGGTAACGGTGGCCGAGTCTTCGACGAACACCGGCGCGAGCGCCTCTTGGAGATCCAGGCAGTGCTCTTGCTCTTCAGTGCTGTGCCAGGCTTTCCACTGCAATGACCGGTACCATCCCGGATAGGTGGCTTTGAGGTCGATTTCGTTCTCCGGAGGATAGGCGTGGCCGTGCCCTTTGCCGTTCCAGTTGGGAAACATGCCCATGACCATCCAACGGCGCGTATGCTCGTTACGTTCGGTCCGCAGCCATTCGACAGCCTTCTGGTGTACGGGAAAACCCGCGTTGGACGGCACCGAACGCCGGGCAAAGTGGCGCAGGCTGTTGGCGAACAGGTGCTGCGCTACCGGGTCGGTTTCCAAGTGCTCCAACAGGCGCAGGTGCATGAAAACGAGGCGACCACTCCCATACCGGCGTACCACGATATCGCTGCCCCAATGTCCCTCTGCGCCATCCGAATCCGGTAGCCCGCCAGCCACGCTGAACGTGCCGGCGATATCCTCTTCACTGATTTCTCCGATGGTCTTGACTGGGACCACGTTTCGATAGGCTTGGCCCATGAGTCCCTTGGCGGGCAAGTTGTCGAATAGTGGATGGAGTTTGGTGTAATGGCCCGTTCCGATCATCCCCCCTATGGCAGGCGCGTTCGTCGTGCGAAGGCTGGGGTCAATCAGGTCGGCCAGATCGTTCCAGTCATCGGGCGGCGAGAGGACGAGCGCTACCGCGCCTTCGTAGACCCGGCCGAGCACTTGCGCCAGTCCGTTGTCCGGGTACGCGCGAATCGTGTTCGCGAGCGGAGGGATAACATGAAGCGGCGCCGAGAAGTTCTCCGTTCGTACGATGGCCGCGCAGCGTGTTTCCCACGTGCCCGCCGGATCCAGCACGTGGACCGGTGCATCCACGCGCTTCGGCTCCGGCAACACATGAAACGCGACGGAGCTTTCCGCGATGCGCTCAGATCCTTGCATCAAGCGCGCCACGAAGCGATGCGGGCCTATCGAGCCGGAGGCGGAAATGGAGCCGGTCCACAGTTCTTTTCCGTGACGCGGGATCTTGATATTCCGCTTCTTCTTCCACAGGACCTGATTGGTGGGCCCGACCACTTGGAGAGAAATATCGACCCTCCCTTCGAGCCGCCGGTCGTTCGCCAACATAATGGTCACGGGAGCCTCTTGGCGCGGCACAAGGTTAGATTGAGCCATGGCGATGAGAGGGCGCAAGGGGGCGTTGATCTCTTTGAGGCGCCCGCAGACGGGACGCGGATTCCGCTCCGGATCGAGCAACCCGGTTCCGGGGGCGTCGGGCGTGTCCAAAAGACGCGCGTAACAATACCCGGCTATCTTTCCGTTCGACCGAAGGGCATCCAACTGAATTCCGGCGGCCGTCGCTTGAAGTTCCTGCATCGCTTCGGCCACGTCTGCCGTGCCGCCGAACACGCGGTCGAGCTGACGCGCCTCGAAACCCATAAGCGCCGAACCCATCGCACCGGGGTCAGAGCCTCCAAATCCAAAGGAACTAACGAAGTTGAGGGCATCCGGCTCGCCCACGTTTGCCAGATAAGAAAGAGTTACCGCGTCGATTGGAGCCCGGTGGTGGAAGCGAAGTTCGTCGTAGGGCTCGGACTCTTTCCGATAGGGCCGTAGCAGCCGTGCGGGAGCGATGTGGCCCTGCGCATCCGACGCGGCGATCAAAATCAGGCGGGATGGATCGCGGTCGCGGACGGATAGAGCCAGGCGATTCTCTGATGGCGGGATGCCCTTCTTCGCTGGGCTTCCCTCGCCAGGCACACCCCAAATAACCACGCTCGGATGATTCAAAAGCGGCTGAATCTCCTTAACATCCCTCTGGGCAGGGCCGTCCGCCCACGGTTCGGCATAGACGAGGAGGCCCAGTTCGTCGGCTGCGCCGAGAAGCTCTGGCGTGAGGCAAGGACCACCCAAACGGAGCATATCAAGGCCAGCGCCCTTGGCTATGCCAAGTTCATCCGGACCGATTTCCTCCGCGGTGTGTTGCGCGGCCCGCACGTACAAGGGGTGGTTGTTCAGGTAAAAGCGCCCTTCCTTCACGCCGAATTCGCGCATGCCGAAACGAACCCGGATGGGCTCGGACGGACACGATTCTCCTGAGAGAAGGCATTCGAGGCTATAGAGCGCGGGTTCGCGAGGAGACCACAGGTCAAATTCGGGGAACTCGATGGAGAACTGAGCCGCGGGGCCTTCGGCCTCGAAGGGCGTCCCTTCGATTCGAAGCCGGGCCGTGGCGTTGGCGGGGGCGTCGACGGCGACCCTGACGCGCTTGCGCCGGATGTCCGGCTGAACGAATAGCACAGGCGCGTCTTCTTCGGATGCTGTCATCGCCACAAGTCTTCCGTCCTCCATCCATCGCCTCGGACGCCGCGCCCCAGAGAGTGTCGTCTCATTCAACTATACCGCGGCTCTTCCCATGAGATGGCGGGCGCCCACAGCGCAAGTATCTCTCTTAGCGCCGCCGTCGATCAAGCCATCCGGATAGGATTCGGGGTTCATAGAGCGATCAATCTCCCTCCCTGGGTTTAGGGAGGGGTAAGGGGAAGGCCAAACATCTCGCCCGGCGCCCATCAGTACATCAAGTCCAAGGCGGCCACGATGAGCATCGCAACGCCGACGAAGGTCTTCAGGAAGAGACCGCCGATTTTTCCCAACGCCGCGCCGAAGCCGATGTATGTCGCGTCGCCAATTTCCTTTTCGCCCATGAGGTACTCGTACAGAGCCGCGGCCAGAAACGCTCCTCCGCACGCGCCGGCCAGCGTGCCGATGATCGGAAACACCGGCGTACCCGCGATCGCTCCCAGAATGCAACCCACAACGGAAGCGCCAATCGCCCCTCTTCCGCCACCGAACTTTGCCACGCCCAATCCAGAAGCGGAGGTTTCGAGAACCTCTCCTACGATAGCCATGGCGAAGAGTATGGCGAGAGTTCGCAGACCGAAGTATTCGAAGCCTCCGGAGAGCCCGGCGAGGCTGACGGCGCCTAGGATGATCCAATTGCCGAATAGACCGAGAAGATCCAGAATGAGCCCTACAACAATCGCGATCCCGAACAGCGTCCATCCGCCGAACGCCAAGAGCGTGGAGAATATTTCACTCATTCCTACGACAACCTCTTTACGGCGCGGGGCTCGCGAGCCCTTGGGCTGAAGTGCGCCGGATCGATTCCACTGTACCCAATGAATAACTGATCTTCGCGCGCTCCCTCCTTAAGGAAGAACTCGCGGTGAAACGTCGAGATGCACACGATAAACTCTGCCCGACGGATTTTGTCTCTTAGCGCGACCCGTTCGCGGAACAAGTCCACTGCATGACCGGTGAAACTGAAAGAAATGCCGAGGAGGCGAACGCCGTGCATGCCAATCGTCCCCGCCGAATGAATCCGTTGCGAGTGGATGGGGCTTGGTGATTCCTCACGGATCGTGTCCGCCGATGGCACGCCACGCCGAAGTGCGCCAGTGGCGCTATCCGTGCCCTCACCGATTCGCGCCGCCCTGTTATCGCGTTCCAGAGCGAACCCCAGAATCGGGTGCCGTAGCGAAAGGGCGCGCGCATTGCATGGAGTCGAAAAGAAATTCCGTTTTCCTCCACAATACGCAACTCTGCCACGACCCACGCGTCCCAAACCCCTTGCGTCGTAATGTAATGTATCATGCGTAAATGGGAGCCCCAGTGCGAAGCGTTCGCGCTATGGTGTTGGGCCGAGGGCGACCAAGCCTCGTTTCGCATGATAATTGTTCAGCAACTCCGAAGGCAAGTTGCGGCCCATGGGCCGCGCTAGGTACCCTGTGCCAAAAACAATTGTGGCGGCAGTGTCGGCGGGTCGGATTTGGAGAGCGCTCATGAGCGATTTTTCGGACGAGGTAGTCTTAGTTACAGGTGGAACTCGCGGCATCGGCCGCGGATTAGTCAAGGCCTTTGCAAGGGCGGGCGCAAAGGTCGCGCTCTGTGGCCGCGGCGCGGACGCGGCGGCGGAGGCCGCGGACGCGGTCGCGAAGAAAACATCGGCTACGGTGATCGGGGTGCAAGCGGACATTTCGAGTTCAGACGATGTGGACCGCATGATAGCGGAGGTGGGCGAGAAGCTTGGCCCGATCCGTGTGCTCGTGAACAACGCGGGGATCACGAAGGATGGCCTTCTTCTACGCATGAAGAACGAGCAATGGGAGGAGGTCATCGGTGCGAACCTGACGGGCACCTTCTACTGTTCGCGCGCGGTAGCCAAGGGCATGCTCAAGGAGCGCTACGGGCGGATCGTGAACATCTCGTCCATCGTCGGCGTTCACGGCCAAGCGGGCCAGGCAAACTATGCCGCCGCGAAGTCGGGCCTCATCGGTTTCACCAAATCCCTAGCCCAGGAATTCGCCAAGCGCAACGTGACGGCCAACGTAATCGCGCCTGGTTACTTCATCACCGATATGACATCCGGCCTCGGGGAAGCGGCTCACGGAAAATTCATCGAACGGATCCCAGTCGGGCGGGAAGGCTCCATCGAGGAACTCGCTCATTCGGTCATGTTTCTCGCGAGCAAGGAGGCCTCGTACATCACGGGACAGGTCCTCTCTGTTGACGGCGGGATGGGGATGTAGGCAGCCGCGGAAAGATGCGTAGACGAGGGCGAGAACAACGTTCTTCAACGGGTTTCATCATGGGTTTGGGTTGTGGGCGCAGTCCGCGTTAGAATAGAAGACTGCAGAGAGCAGACCCCGGCGAACCAACCAGTCGAGATTTCCGACCCACAAACACAGCAGAGCTCCACCAAAGGGGCTTTCTGACTTAGGTGGAATGCTTTGAACACACCGGATCTCACCAGCCCAGGCCTCCACCTTTCGGAGGAATCATCTGAGGAGCGTATCGCCGTCATGCTGCTGACGGGGCAGATGAACCCGTACCACGAGTGGGAGCCCACCACAGTGGCCTTGAAGGATATACTCGAGGCAACGGGGCTCTTTGCCGTCGACGTGATGGTTTCGCCACCCAGGGGGGAGGACCTCAGCGGCTTCGCTCCGGCCTTCGGCAACTACCCCGTGGTGTTGCTCAACATCGACAGCGATGCCTGGTCCGCCGCCTTACATAAATCTTTCGAGGAGTATGTTTCCGGCGGAGGCGGCGTGGTCGTGTATCACTCCGCCAGCAACGCTTTCAAAGACTGGGTGGCCTTCAACGAGATATGTGGAGCCGGTGGTTGGGGTGACCGCGATGCTTCGGCGGGCCCCCTGCTTCACTGGCGCGACGGCAACAAAGTCAGCGAAAACAAGCCCGGCCGTTGCGGCAGCCATGGCCCGCGCCATGAATTCGTCGTCACTTTCCGCGAAGCCGATCCCCTGATCGGCAAAGGCCTGCCCAGCGAATGGATGCACGCGGAGGACGAGTTGTACGACAGCCTGCGGGGTCCGGCGAAGAATCTCGACATCGTGGCTTCGGCTTTCTCGGCGAAAGAGAAAGACGGCACCGAAGAGCACGAACCAATGCTGATGACCATCCGCTTCGGCGAGGGGCGGATCTTTCACACGACCCTCGGGCACGACGTGCCCGCCATGCAATGCGTCGGATTCCAGTTCACGTTGCTGCGTGGGACCGAATGGGCTGCCACGGGCGATGTGAGCCTGCCGGTACCCGAAGACTTCCCCACGAAAGACGAAGTCCGCTTGAGAAGATAGCCCTGGGGAGAATCGAGAGTTGACAGCGCCCGTCAAGATGCGCATAGTTGCTGAGAGACAGGCTTGGCCCGGCTGCGGTCAAGCTCAAATGGGAATCATGGTAGGGCGCGGATGGAGAACCACCAATCGGGGGTCCCTATTGAATGGGCTGGAGGAGACATCTCTAAGCTCCGTAGCGCATAGCATGCGCCGAGGCGTAGCGAGCTGGAATTGGGAATTTCGGCCGCGGCGACGCTCCAGCGTAAATTGTTCTCTAAGAAGGAGACGGACCAATGACGAAAGTACTTGAAGGGAAGGTTGTGGTTATTACAGGCGCGGGCCGGGGCATCGGAAGAGGCGAAGCCATCGCTTTCGCTGAAGCCGGGGCGCGGGTTGTCGTCAATGATCTTGGCGGCGGCGGCGACGGAGTAGGCAGCGACAAGGCCCCAGCCAAACAGGTGGTTGATGAAATCAAAGCATTGGGCGGCGAAGCCGTGGCAAATGCTGATTCCGTCGCTGACGTGGAAGGGGCTGAGAACATCATTCAAACGGCGATTGACGCCTTTGGCCAGATCGATATCCTGGTGAACAACGCAGGCATACTCAGAGACAAGATGGTCTTCAACATGAGCGATGAAGAATGGGATATCGTCCAAAAGGTCCATCTATACGGTCACTTCTATTGCACCCGCGCGGCCAGCAGGCATATGCGCAAGCAGAAATGGGGACGAATCATCAACACGTCCTCGACCGCGGGCCTGGCATCGGGCTTCGGCCAAGCCAACTACGGATCGGCCAAAGAGGGCATCGTCGGCCTCACCCGCAATGTTGCCCGGGATATGGCAAAATACAATGTTACCTGCAACGCGATCCGACCGACGGCCGCCAGCCGGCTCACTCTGAATCCGGACTTGATAGCGGCATGGGAAAGAGCGGGAAGAGTTGGAGCGAGAGAGAGTACGGAGCGGAACAACCCCGACGATATCGCCCCCTTCATCGTATTCCTTTGCACGAAATCGGCCAGCAACATCAGCGGCCGGACGTTTGAAGTGGTCAGCGGCCAGATCAGCCTCCATTCCGAGCCCGTGCGCGAAAAGACCATTTTCAAGCAAGGGCGATGGACGGTCGAAGAGCTGATCGATATAGTTCCGGGAACACTGGGAGCCGGCTTAGAAGTGCGTGGAATCAATTAGAATCTGAGCGCAGCCTATCCGCCGTCTCGCTACAGAGACCCTTAAACCACCAACCAGCAGCAGAGTTGCTGGCTTAGCGTTGAGCTATCAGGGCTGGCTCATTGCGAAATATTCAGGACGCTGTGAAAAACGGAGGTATCGATGAGATGAACGGATATGCGGGAAAGATCTTGAGACTCGACCTGACCCACAGGAAAGTCATAACTATCGCGACCAGCGACTACGAGCAGTGGGGTGGCGGCCATGGGATGGGTTCGGCCATCTTCTTCGATCTCGTAAAAGACAAGACCATCGACGGCTTTGACCCCGCCAACGTCGTGACCCTGATGACCTCGCCCTTCTGCGGCACGCTGGTGCCGGCTGCGGGCGCCAGGACGGAGGTGCAGGGGATAGGTGTGCAGTCGCACCCCATCGGCTGGTTTACGCGCAGCAACTTTGGCGGCCGATTCTCGACCCAGCTCAAGCACGCTGGCTGGGACGGTGTCGTGATTGAAGGCAAGGCGGACGCGCCGATCTGGATAGACATCCGGGACGGTGAGGTCCAAATCCGGAACTGTTCGGAGTTGTCGTTATGGGGCAAAGGCACGCGGGAATGCCAGGAGGCAATCTGGGACTATGTGGCCGGAAACGACGACTATGGCGACTGGATCGAGCCGACAGGCAAGGACGGCGGCCGGACTACGCAACGTCCCGCGATCCTATCCATCGGTCCGGCTGGCGAGAATCTGAGCCGGCTGGCCTGCCTGATCCACGATGCCGGCAACGGTTCGGGACAGGGCGGCTTTGGCGGTGTGTGGGGCTCGAAAAACCTGAAAGCCGTCAGTGTCATCGGCACGGGAGGTGTTGGGATCCATGACCCGAAGGCCCTGATGAAGGCCCGGCTGTGGCTGAAGAAGAACTATGCCTACGACCCGGAAAACGCGATGGCCTCCTATGGCCTGCTCACAATGCCGACTCCTCCCTACCCAGACCTCCGCTTCTCGAAGGGGAGGCCTAAAGTCGGCGCCCGGGCCCAGGCCTGTGTCAGTTGCCACGCGGGCTGCCGGGGCCGATTCGAAGACGGGCGCGGCAACGAGTCAACCTGTATCGAAAATATCGTCTATCATGGCGGGAAGACGCTGGACATTCAGCGCAAGACCCCGGAGCTGTACAACAAATACGGCGTCAATGCTTATGAGCTGATGAATGGCGTCGGGTACCTCGCTTGGATAGGCGGCGCCGGAGCTTTTGGCCCAGATTCGGAGATCGACTGCCCGTTGGATTTCGACGACTATGGCAGTTACGAGTTCATCGAGCAGCTTGTGAAGATGATCGCGTACCGCAACGACGGACGCGGCAACCCCAGCCAGTTTGGCGACGACCTTTCCGAGGGATTTGCGCGGGCAGGCGCAAAGTGGGGCCTAGAGGACGGCCCTGCCGGCCCCTTCAGGAGCGCCCTGTCCTCGGCGTTCCCGATCTGGGGACTTCCCAAGCATTTGGATCCCCGAGTCCTTGTCGAGTGGGGTTTCGGGAGCATTCTGGGCGACCGCGACATCAATGAGCATTGCTTCAGCGTGGTTCAAGGCAGCCGCGACGTCGAGAAATCGGTGCGTATCCACACCGAGAAGATGGTGCCTTTCGATGACGACATGCAGATGTTCGATTTCAGCGACGAAAACCTGTATTCGGAGCACATCGCCAAGTTCGTCTCCTGGCACAGGTACTACACGCGATTCTACAAGCAGTCGCTGCTGTATTGCGACTGGAAGTGGCCGGACTTCCATAATGTTCGTACGTCGGACGGTGTCGGAGTGTCCGGCCAGGCCGAACCCAAGTTCTACAAGGCCGTGACGGGGAAGAGCATGACCTTCCTCGAAGGCATCAAAATGGGCAAGAAGATCTGGAATCTCGACCACGCCATCTGGACGCTTCAAGGGCGCCACCGCGACATGGTCCATTTCAGCGACGCCATGTACACCGAACCCGTCACCGCTCATGTGTCCGGCATCAACGCGGAGAATGGAAAGTGGGAGCGGCTTAAGATAGAGGGCAGACACATCGAACGGGATCGCTTCGAAGAGTTCAAGACTCGATTCTACGAGTTGCAGGGCTGGAACACAGAATCGGGCTTTCCGACAAGAAGTACGCTCGCCAACATGGGCATGAACCACGTAGCCGACGAACTCGAGGCGCACGGGAAGCTGGGCGCGTAAGCGGCTGACACTCGACGGGTCAAGAGTCATGCTCATACCGCCAACACCGGGACGGGTGGAGGTATTGCGGAAATGAACGGATACGCCGGAAAAATCCTGAGACTCGACCTGACCAACAGGAAGGTCATTACCATCCCAACGAGCGACTACGAACAATGGGGTGGCGGTCACGGCATGGGCTCGGCCATCTTTTTCGATTTAGTCAAGGACAAGACCATCGACGGCTTCGATCCTGAGAACGTCGTGACCCTCATGACGTCGCCTTTCTGCGGCACGATTGTGCCTGCCGCCGGTGGCAGGACGGAAGTGCAAGGGATAGGCGTTCAGTCAACACCCATCGGTTGGTATACCCGTAGCGGCTTTGGCGGACGATTCTCGGCTATGCTCAAGTGGGCAGGCTGGGACGGTGTCGCTATTCAAGGCAAAGCAGATCTCCCTGTCTGGATAGATATCCGGGACGGCGACGTGCAGATTCGAGACTGTGCGGACTTGTCGCTGTGGGGGATGGACACGCGCGAATGCCAGAAGACCATCTGGGACCACGTGGCAGGAAACGGCGCCTATGGCGACTGGATTGAGCCGGGAGGCAAAGACGGCGGCCAGACCACGCAACGCCCCGCGGTCGTGGCCATCGGCCCGGCAGGCGAGAATATGAGCCGGATGGGCTCCCTGATCCACGACTCGGGTAACGGCGCGGGGCAAGGCGGTTTCGGCGGAGTCTTGGGGTCGAAGAATCTGAAAGCCGTCAGCGCTATCGGCACGGGCGGGGTTCACGTACACGACCCGAAGGCCCTGATGAAGACCCGCTTGTGGCTGATGGAGGACTATACTTTTGGCCCAAATGAAGGGGGTGGCGGCAAGGTCTTCGAGGCGAGGCCCTACCCGATACCGATTTTCAGAAAGGGAAGTCCCCAAGTCCGCCACAGACCCCAGGCCTGCGTCGCCTGCCACGGCGGCTGCAGGGGCCGATACGATGATGGCCTTGGCAACGAGATCATGTGTGTCAATTCCACGTTCTACGACGATGCGAACACCCTCGACATTCAGCGTGCAGCCTGCGATCTGACCAATAAGTACGGCCTGAATTCCTTTGAAATTGGCTCTGTTCTCGGATACGTCAAACACTTGCACAGCGCGGGCGATACAGGTCCGGGCACCGAACTCGACTGCCCGCTGGATTTCGACGATTATGGGAGCCTGGAGTTTGCCGACCACTTCTTGAGTATGGTCTCCCATCGGAACGATGGCCGGGGAAACCCCAGCCGGTTCGGCTACGACCTTGCTGAAGGACTTCTGCGGACAGCCAAGAAATGGGGTAAGCATGAGAAAGCTTATGAGGGCTCGTTCCCGTTTTGGGGACTTCCGATGCACAGCGATCCCCGTACTTTCCTCGACTGGGGGTATGGCAGCGTTCTGGGCGACCGGGACATCAATGAGCACGCGTTCTTTGAAACGGCCTCTTGGGTTTTCGCTGCCACGCCCGAAGAGATAGCGCAGATCTACACGGACAAGATGGAGCCCTATGAAGGCGACCTGCTGATGTTCGATTATAGCGACGAAAACATGTATTCGGACCACATGGTGAAGCAAGTGTCCTGGCTCCGATACTACGCAAGATTCTACACACACTCTCTGCTGTTCTGCGACTGCAAATGGCCGGATCTGGTGAATGCGAGCAGGGAAGACAAGACCGGTTCAACCGGCAAGTCCGAACCCATGCTCATCAAGGCCGTGACCGGAAAGGATATTAGCTTTGCCGAGGGTGTCGAGTTGGGCAAAAAGATTTGGAATCTCGACCACGCCATCTGGACCCTTCAGGGACGCCACCGCGACATGGTCCATTTCACCGACAACATGTATACGGAAAACGGAGCGCACGGTCCCGTCATCGGCCTGAAAGACGGGAAATGGGAACGCCTCAAAGTATCGAGGCACCTCGACAGAGACCGCTTCGAGGACTTCAAAACCCGATTCTACAAGATGCAGGGCTGGGACACCGCGTCCGGATTCCCGACAAGAACCACCCTCGCCGGCATGGGGATGAGCAACGTCGCCGACGAACTCGAGGCGCACGGGAAGCTGGGCGCGTAAGGGGCGATTGTTCCGCGCAGGCCGTCAAAATAGGCCACCGACAAGAATCGGCAATCTCGACAGAAGTACTCATCGTCATTCTGAACGAAGTAAAGAATCTCTTCTCCGCCAACGACTTACGCACGAAAGAGATCCTCCGCGTTCGCTCTGGATGACACCCCTGGCGATTTTTGTCGGTGGCGTCTTCAAAAGGGGTGTTGCGCTCCGTTCACGTCTGCTTTGGCCAATGCCCAACAGTTCTTTCGTTCCCACGGTCCTCCGTGGGAGTGCAGACCTTCCGATTTCATCCACATCGCCGTCTAGATTCGCGCGCCTCATATGCATTCCCACGCTGGAGTATGGGAACGGGGTGCATAGAGAAAGACTTCGCGCCGCGGAGCAGTGGTGCGAGAGTTGAAGGCATGCTAGTATCGGGGGCAAAGGCTTGAACCCTTGCGCATAGAAAGCGCAGCATACGGAGAGAGTCCCTTGCTGAATCTTGAATGCCCACACTGCGGACATACGTTAAACATTGACGAGAAGTACACCGGTCAGATCGGAACGTGCAATAAGTGCGGTCAGGTCATAAGCGTTCCGGCGCTCGCCCAGCCTGCAACAGCACACGCGGGTATCCTCGACGAAATACACAGTCCGCCCCCGCGTCAAGCATGAGTTTTCAGAGGACCATTCTCATGGCGGCGGCTGGAAAGCGCTTTCGATTGCCTTGATTGTTCTTCTCGTTATCGGTCTACCCTTGGCATTTCAGGCTGGACGAGAGGCTCGCGAAATCGAGAAATCGTAACGGTATCAGCGAGGCGTTCGAGGGTCTTGGTGAAGCGTTTAACGGCGGCGCGCAATACGAAGCGCCGCTAGTTCAACAAGTGGACCGCCCTGGCCCCAATTCGACGTGGCGTGGATTGAAACTATTACAAGGGGCCTGAATTTGCGAAGAACGGACAGTCGCCCCTTCACGGGGGCGTGGATTGAAACAATGCGCGGGCGAGACTCTGGAACCCTTGTCAATACTCCTCCCTTCTGTGGAATGCCGATGTGTTCCGGAGCACCAATCGTCGAGAATCT
>CAYNZS010000106.1:0-12957 GCA_964401695.1 uncultured Nitrospirales bacterium | reverse complement strand
TCTCCAGGGCAGGTATGAATCCCAATCTTGAGTCCATTAGCATGAGCATAATCGGCCAATGGCTTTATTCCATTGGGAAACCTGGTCGGATGTGGAAGAAGCTTTCCGTCGGGGGCGAGGTGGTTGTCGCGCCAGCCGCCACTGACAACGACATAGGTATAGCCGGCGTCTCGCATTCCTGACGACACAATTGCGTCGATGATTTCGTAGATCGTTGTTTCGCTAAAACCTCCTTTTCCAAAATGGTTCCAGCTACTCCAGCCCATCGGAGGGGTGAGGGCCAAGCCATTGTCCAGAGCTGACGCTTTGCCGTTGCCGGCGCCGAGCATGATTGTTAGTAGAACCAAAGCTATTGGCAGTGGCAAAGCTATAGCGCGACATTGTTTTGCAGACATAACTGCACTCCCTTCATTTCAGTGGGCCTCTCTCACGTCTACACATCACAGATGACATCTTCACGCTGGCATTATTGCGATTGATTCGATTCACTCATCATTCTCCGTCTGCCAGACAGGCTACGGTCCCCTCTATTGTCGAGACGAAGACGCCCGCATCGGTCAAGGCCATGCCGTCCAGCACGGGGGGCGCGGGAAGAGCGCATGCGGAAATCTTTGAGCCGTCTTCGCGGGAGGCAACCCAGAAAGTGCCCGGGCCATGGCTTTCGGCGCTCTCCGTCAGAGACTCTCCTCCTGCTACCAGCAGGGCGTCGCGAGTCAGCACGATCGATCTGGCCACGAAAGGCAGTTGCGCGGTCCATGTGGTTTCGCGCTCCCCGTCCTGCCATCTTGCGGCCGCCGGCTTGGATTCGAGTGTTTCTGCGAAAAGCTTGTAGCCCTTCGCGTCGTTCGAGCGGACGTGGCCGTCACCTTTACGATAGCCCATACGACCGTACGCGTAAATGAGTTCCCCGCCGTCAAAGGACAGCAGGCGCCCGGCAGGCAGCGCGTTGCCAGCCAGCGGCCAGCCCCCATAACCGCTTTTTACGGCCGTGCCGTAGATCCAGTAGGTCCGGTGCCACCATGTATCGTCCAGGAATCCGCGTGGGGCATAGAGGTGGGACAGCCTTTCCACCGGGGCCAGGTTCTTATCGACGCCCATGTGGCGCATCCAGACGGCGCCCTTCTGAGCCGAGAGGATATCCGGCAGCACCCGTCCCTTGATGACACTACTGCCATCTGCCTCTGCACTCATGTCTACATCTGCCGCGTGGAGCACCTTGCCGGTCGCCACTTCCAGCGCATAGAGCCGGATCCCACCATCGATACGGGAAGACCTGCCGGCCGCGAAGTATACCGTGGGCAAACCGTCCGAGAGCGTTTCGTCGACCAGCACCGATCCGTGCACCGGCCACACCGACTCGAGTTGCTCGTAGGAAAACAGGCGGCGATCGCGCGGCGCGGCGCGGAACCGCCATACCAGCGCCCCGTCGGATGTCCGAAGACAATAAACAAACCCGTTGCGCGTTCCGAACAGGCACAAGCCATCGTGCAGGGTCGGCGGCGAATCGATCCGGCCGTCGGCAACAAAGGTCCAGACCGGCTCACCGTCCACTGCCGACAGGGCATGCACGGCATGACGGTCCACTTCTGCGACCACAACCATGCCGTCCACCGCGACCGGCGCGGTGATGGGAGGGGAGAGCTTTCTCGTCCATGCAACATCCGGCTTGCCCGGTGCCGGCAGGTCCCGGTAGCCGCTTCGGCGCACGTCCCCGCGGTAGGTCGGCCATCCGGTCTCCGAAGAACCAGACGCGATGTTCGGGGCCTCATTGTAGGCAGGGCCCTTTTCGAGTGGCGATGGACCTTGGCCGGCAGAGGAGCGCGGAGAAAGGACATTGAATCCAACCAGCAACTCTTCGGCGTTGCATGCGCAGGAATGCTGCGGCACGTAGACTAGACCGTTGGCCGGCATGATGCCGTATTGGCACGCCCCTCGCACCCACGCGTGGCTCTTGCTGATTCCGCTCCTAGGATCGAGGAAATCGATCCCGCCGCGGCCTTGCAGGAACCATTGAACAGTCGCCTTGTTCCGGTAACAGCGATGGTGGCCTCCTATGTGTTGAGGGGCTAACGTGGCAGCGATCTTACCAGTCTTCAGATCGCGCCCTTCTGTAAAGCCGGTGTCGTCACCGTGGCGCAGGTTGCCGACCCACACCAGCCCATCAATCACGAAGATGTCGAACGGAGCGGTGTAATTCTCAGTATATGGCGCGCGCCAGAGCTCCTTCCCGTCGGCAAGCGAAAATGCGACCATCTCCGCGTCCTGCTCTCTCGTGTTCGTATCCTTGCCATAGCTGTAGTGGAGCCACTTGCTGCCCTGAGCCGGCGGGGAATCGTCTACATTGTCCTTTGCCACTCGGTCGACGGTCAGTACAACGCCATTGTCGATGACCAGAGTGGGCGTGGACCAGGAGAAGCGGCTTCTCGCGACCGGCCGCCGGCTGCGCCAAAGCTCCTCGCCTTCAGCGGCGTCGAGACAGACCACATGAGAAGTAGTCTGAAGGCAGACCGCTCCCCCGTCAACGGCCATGGTGGCCGGCATGACTTCGCCAGGGACTTCAAAACTCCGCTCCCAGAGCAACTCGCCGGTCCCGGTCTCGACCGCGACTACACGCTGGGTGCCGTACATGGAGATTGCCTCGTGCGGAACCATATACCAGATGTCCACTGTCTCCCAGGTCCGGTTGAACCATTCCATGCGCTCCTCATGTTGGGCGGCCGTCATGTCGTCGGCGAGCACATAGAGCACCCCGCCCGTCAGAAGCAGCTCGCGCGCGCCGCCGGTGTCGGCAAGGGTCCTAAGCTGCTTTCCCGTGGCCGCATCAAGGACGGTGACCCCCTCTCCATAGCCGAGCGAGACGTAGACTCGTTCGCCCTGTGCCACCAATCGCCGCCCGATCTCGGGTGGCCCGCTGCGAAAGCCACGAAGGTGGGATTCCCAGTTCGTTATCGGGCGCTGCCAAAGCAGCACACCGCTGAAGGCATCCCTGGCGACCAGTTTCCACTTGGGTGGCAAGAAGGCCGAGCTGACGGGTCCTTCGTCGATAATGGTGAAGACCCGCCCACCGGACGTGACCATCGCGCTGACGCTCGCGAGGTGCTCATGGCTCCTGGCGTACTTGGGGCCCGCGGTCCAACGCAGGCCCTGCGGTGGGCCGACCTCGGTGTCATTCGACACGGAACCGTTGGACGCGTCGTAGAGGTAGTGGGTCCATTCGTCCAGTTCCGCGGGCCAGTCCTTGCGGATGACCTCGACCGTTGACCTGCCAACGTTCGCGATGACGCCCCTGGGGGCGAGAGCCCTAGTCATTTCGCCCATCGGAACCTGGGAATCGGCAGTCACGACGATCAGGTTGACGAGGCCGTCCACATACGGCAGTTGCGTCCCATCCCACCGGGCCACAGTGACAGAGCCGTATAGCTTCTCAGCCCGAAGGTGCTTGCGCGCGGCAGCGACCTTTGCCGGGTCGCTGTCCAGCCCGTGGACCAGGTAGGAGTCGTTTGCCCGCAACTTCGCCAGCAGCGCCGGGCTCTCGCATCCAATCACGACAACCAGCCCTCCTTGGACGCCGGAAGCGTCCAGGATCTGCCTGGCATCCTGAGCCGTTACCGTTGGGGAAAATGCCGCGATAAATCCAAGTAGAATAAAGGCGTTTGTCTTCATATCAGTCATGCGTTCACCTTGCCCATTGTGTTCTTCACAATGCCCTTTGAATCGTATTCGCTCTGTTCTGAGAATCCGCAGCAGGCGGTCGGCCGTTGTGCTGTGGCTCGTATACAGCAGTTCGTGAGGTATTCATACGTCACTTCAATTGTATCAATGGTGAGTCCTCCCACGCGGGGACAGCCCAACCAGTCTAGCGGATGATTATACTCAATTCGAACTGGACTTGGTCAAGGATTCTCATATCGGGAAGAAACGCGGAGCCCGGAATTTCTCGCGTTGACTTGCCTCGGCTGCCTATTTACTCATCATTAAGCCACCGGCTCTGCCGGGTCCACGGGGACTTTCGCAAATAGCATCGGCCCTCTTCCAATTGGATCGAATCCCACACTTGATTTACCGAGCCGTATCTGATTGAATCGCTGAAGTTCATCTTCAAAATCATAATCCGAGCCATGGACGGCATTTTTGCGCCCGCCCATGAACGACCAGACGGTCGGCATTGGTCGCGGGCCGGTCGAATTTCGGATCGTGTAGGACCCAGCAGTTCGATTCAGTGGCAATAACGAGTCATGACGGGGCTTTCTGGGAATTGGTTGCCGGGAACGTCGTTGAAATCTGGTAAATGTGCGAGGAAATCGCGCCGCCGGGCACGCGCGTCAGCGCTCACGAGTGCGATGTGACCGAAAAGGAGATTAAGGTAATGAGTACAAACGATCACTATGCTTCGCTTGTGGAGAAACTGGGATATGGCGGATCCGACCGCCTGGCCGCCGTTCTCAAGGCTCTGATGACGCCCGACCAGGCCATAATGGCGGACGCACTGCCAGGCACGGCGGCCGATGTGGCCGAGATAACCGGTTTCGACGCGGAGGATATCCAGAAAAACCTGGACGAGTTGTTTTTCAAGGGCGTGGTCTTTGCGCGAGGGGATTTTGTGACACGCGAGTATTTTCGGTTTGCGCGTGGCATGGGGCAGCTTCACGATGCGACGCTAGCAACCTGCAAGCTGGACGTAGTCAAGGATGCTGAGTACTTCAAACTGTGGCAGGACTTCTGTCTAAACGAGTGGTACCCCGAGTATGGCAAGCAGAAAGTCGCTCAAGAGAGACCCGTCTTTCGTGTCGTGCCGGCGTACAAGGCCTTTGAGAATATGGATGGTGTACTGCCTTGCGAAGACTACCGCGAACTCATCAAAGCCCAGGAGGTCTTCGGTACCGTGCCATGCTCGTGCCGCATGCGTACGGCCGGCGTTGGCGAGCCCTGTGGGCACACCGACGAGGAGAAGGACTGGACCTGCCTTCAGTTCGGACGCGGAGCGGATTACATCGACAAGCGTGGCTCGGGGAGAAAACTTACCTTGGAGGAAGCCCTCGAAGTGGTGGACGTCATCGAGGAGAACGCCCTGATCCATATTTGGCGCAACAGCACCGTCATGGGTGGCGCCAGAACAAGCTGTAACTGCTGCCGGGACTGCTGCGCCGATTACGTTCCGATGGATATGTTCGACCTTCCTCTCGCCAAGTCGTGGGAAAAGAGCCGCTGGGAAGCCGTCATCGATCAGGATAAGTGCGACGGGTGCCAGGACTGCATCGAACGCTGCCATTTCGACGCCATCGAGTTGGTAAAGCCTGAGAAGCCCGCGAAGGGAAAGAAGGCGAAGAAAATGAAGGCCGTTGTCGAACCCGAGAAGTGCTGGGGCTGTGGCGTCTGCGTTCCTGGATGCAAAGAGGCCAAGGCCATTGGCTTTAAGGTAGTCCGGCCGGAGGAGTTTATCCCGCAGGCTAGCGTTCCGGCGCATTAGAGCAGGTCATACCTGAACGGCTAGGGCCTGTAGGGCGCGGGGGCGGTCCCCAATTGAGTGCGTAATATGGCCTGGGCCTCCTCGACGAACTCGCACAAGAGCGGGCGGGTCTCGCGGGGGTCGATGATGTCCTGTCCGGTGGCCTCGGCCGTTCGGAACGGCGACGTGAGGGCCTTGAGCATCGCTTCGATATCCTTGCGCTTGGCCTCGGGGTCGGGCGCCGTCTCGATTTCGCGGCGGTAGGCGGCGTAGGCCCCTCCCTCGATGTGCATCGAGCCCCAGGCGCCCGAAGGCCACGCGTAGCGGCGGAACATGCCACTGGGCCGCTGCTGGCACTGGCCGGCCACCCCGTAGACTTGCCGCATCACAATGGTGAGCCAGGGCATTTGGCTGTCGCAGGTCGCGCACACGAGCCTAGCGCCGACGCGTTCGATGCCGCGCTTCTCCTCTTCGAGCCCCACCATGAAGCCGGGCTCGTCGGCGAAGGAAATCAAGGGAATATGGAAAGTGTCGCAAAGCTGCATGAGGCGGACGACTTTGCTGCCCCCGGCCACGTCTGTCGCGCCGCCGAGGTGCATCGGGTTGTTGGCCATGACGGCGACGGGGTAACCGTTGACGCGCGCCAAGGCCGTAATGCGTGAACGGCCGTAGAAAGGCGAAATTTCGAAGAGGGAATCGCGGTCGAGAACGCTGTGGAGGATCTTGTAGACATCGTAGGCGCGGGACTTCTCCCGGGGGATGGCCGAGAGCAGTTCTTCGTCGCGCCGCTCCGGGTCATCAGTGGGCTCGTTGCGCGGCGCCATCTCCCAGATATTGCTCGGGAGGTAACTGAGGTAGCGCCGGATCATCTTGAAGGCGTCTTCTTCGGTATCGGCGAGGTTGTCCGCGACGCCGCTCTCGTAGACATGGATGTGTTCGCCGCCCAACTCCTCCTTTGTGATGTCGTATTTCAGCGCGGCTTTCACGACTGGCGGGCCGCCGGGAAAGAGATGGCTCAGGTCTTTAACCATGAGGCTGAAGTGGGCCATGCAGGCGTTTACCGCGGGAAGTCCAGCCACGGAACCCAACACGGCAGACACCACGGGGACGACGCTGAGGAGTTTCACTTCGGGCATGGACCCGGCGTTTCCGTCGGGGAGGTAGGTGCGGCCCAACGTCTCGAAGGTCTTGACGCTACCCCCCGCGGCGTCAAGCAGCCGAATGAAGGGCAGGCGCCATTCCAAGGCCTGCTGGGCCATGCTTGGCCCGCCCCCACTCCCTCCGCGCACCGTAAAGTCCCCGGCGCTGACAACCGCCTTGCGCCCATCGAGGGCCACCATGCCGTTGACGGCCCCTTTAGGGGTGAAGCCGGTGAGGCGGTTGTTCTCGTAGGTGGCGGTCCCACCCAACATGCCCATCTCGCGGAACGAACCCGGGTCGGCCAGGAGGTCGATACGCTCGCGAACCGTTAGTTTGCCTCGTTTGCGTTGGCGCGCGATCCCCTCGGGCCCACCCATCTGGCGGGCCAAGTGCTCCCGGCGCCTCAGTTCTTCGATTTCTGGTTCCCAAGACATACGCATCTCCGTCAGATGGGCCGTACTGTAGCCACCGTACGGCCGTGGAACAATAGATCGTGAGGTACTCGCGCGGTTTCGCTCCATTCGAATTGACGATGAAGGCCACCTATATATGATAACTCAACCAGTCTAACCGATGGCGATGCCCGATTCGAATTGGACGCGCCCGGCGCATTCTCATATCAGAAAGGAAACAGGAACTCCATTCAGCTCAGTGTCCCTGTTCCCGAAATTGATCTCAGCGGGTGCGAGATTTCAAGAAGCGAGGCTGGAATTCAGGCCGGGCCTGACGTATGTCATTGGTGCACCGCTGTCCTAAATAGAACCTTCAACCGTCTTTGCGAGTCAGAACCCGCTTCGCGGGAAATAGGTAGAAAACACAAGTAAAACGGGTGGCACCTTCAAGCTTGCTTGGAGGTAGAGTTCTTAGGCGGGTCCCCACCTCCAAACAAGTCTGAAGGTGCCACCCAGTGCTCCGAGAATCTGTGTCCTTAACAGGGAGCGACAGCGACTGCGGCAATCTTCTCCGGTCGCCAAATTCGCTCGCCTTCTGTCAGGCGTGACGAGTTGTTGGCAGTAGATTGCTTCGTCGTTCCTCCTTGCAAAGACGGTGGGGTTGAGGTCTCAATCAAAACAAAAACGCTTTTGTTCAATGCTGCTAACCCTAACCGCAACTTCCTTAGAGCGGTTTAGGACAACAGTGTCATTGGCGATAGATTATTTGGTCGAATTCTTGCGTTCTGATTTGTTGATGCTGGATGTTCTCTAGATCCGCGGTCCGTAGACTAAGAGCAAACTCCTATGGGACGGCTGTGATGTTTGTGGACTTGCATCGCGCCTCTAGAATCCTCTTTCGGCACACTGTCGATTGATCTCATCAACGATCTCGCAGACACGAATCGATTCGGCTATTGTGAACTGCGGCATTTCTTTCAAACCGGCCGCCATGCAGCGGTGCACGGCCTGCGCCTGATACATGAATCCATGCTGATTGCCGCCATGCCACGTCCAGCCTCTGTAGGTAATCAGTTTTTCCCCCGTCCAGCGGGACCCAGCAGGTTGGCCTCGAGTGATCGGGGCCGGTGTGGGAACCGGGTATTCGAAGCGCTCCACTTGGTTGAATGGGCCATTACTGGGGTTGCGGTCCTGATTCCAATGCGTTTCGCGCCAGTCACCGATCCACCCTTCACTTGGATCCAGCTCCATAGCGGGCTTGCCTTCTGCCCGGCGGTTACCCATTCGTGGTGGACGTCCCGCACAAATGGTTAGCGCGCTTGGATGGTGCGACGGGGTTTCGATGGTAATGCGCCCTTTGGTTCCGATGTAGTTTGTTTCCTCGAGGTATCTCCCGGTAGGAAATGTGATTACAGCAATGCCTTCTTGGCCGGAGTATTGCAAGACCGCCGCGCTAGGCGAGGCGCCATGGGCCGAGAAGGCGCCGCTGGCATGTGGTTGACTTCTAGACTTTTTGCCGGCGGCCGCGATCACGGGCATCTCTTCAGCCCCGAATCCAGTCACTGCGGGGTTCAGCGCATACACCCGGTCGGGGTAATCGGCCTGAACTACTTTTAGGTCACCAATATCGCCTCGCCCCATCGCTGTCCTGGCGTGCTCTACCGCGGGGAAGAAACGCAGCCACATGCCCTCCCAGCAAACGACGCCGGCTTTCTCCGCGGCCGCGTAGGCTTCTCGCGCCTGTTCCGCCGTGTCGGTGAATGGCTTTTCACACAAGATGTTCTTGCCCGCCGCAATGGCCATCATCAGGTCTCTGTGGTGGTCAGAGGTTCTTGACGCGATGTAGACGATATCGACGTTTAGATCGTTGCAAAGTTCTTCGTAAGAGTCGTAGGCGGCCGGTATCCCGTGGGCATCCGCAAATGCCACGGCGCGGTCCTTATCCCGCGCCGCAATGGCGGCGACAGATGCGCCAGGCACATCTTGCAGCGATTTGACCCAATCCGATGATATTGAAGACGCACTGATGATTCCCCAGCTGAGCTTGAAGTTGATCCCGTCTTCGCGGGTCTGTCCAAGCCGGATGTCCATGGGCGTGTTCATCGGCCATCCGTTGTACATATAGGGATCCGCGTTCGTAGTATCTTCGCTCATAGAGTCCTCTTCTGATTCTGCCGCTCTTAATCGGCAACGAACTCCGGCCAATTAGCGCCGAAGTAATCAATAAACTTTGGTGACAATCCTTCATTGAGCAAGTGTTGCCTTGTCGCTGGAATCTCCGTGGGGGCAAAGGCCTGATCGGTTTGATACAGCAAAGGAAAGTCGTGGTTCAGCATCGCCGCGCGACCCAGCATGATCCAGTCAACCCCGGCATTCAAGGCTAGTTCGGCCTGCCCGGGAGTGCGAATACTTCCCGCTACTCCAAGGCGTACATTGCCGCGTTCAAGCTCCACAAAGTGGCTCATCAACGATCTGTCTTGAAACTCTTCCTCCTCGGATTCTTTGAACACATCCCAGAGTGACATATCCAGGAAATCGATTTGACCTTCGCGCATCAACCGTTGAGCAATCTGCAGTACTTCCGACAACTGCATGCCGAATCGTTCGGGAGAAAGACGGACACCTACCATGAAGTTTTCGTCACAACGGGCGCGAATTCCGTCGACAACCTCGAACAAGATGCGAAACCGGTTATGCATGTCACCGCCGTATTCGTCCCTCCGCATGTTGAACTTCGCGCTGAAAAACTGGCACAGAATGTAACCGTGAGCGCCATGGATTTCGACACCGTCGAAACCCGCTTTTTCCGCGCGTATCGCGGCTTCGATGAAGTCCTCTACGAGTTGCTTTGCCTCGTCAAGACCCAACGCCCGTGCTTCCGTACGGTCATCATCCGACGGACCAACGGGCGTAGCGCCAATCAATTTCCTCGGCGAACGTATGCCCGCATGGTGCAACTGCGCAATGGCCAAAGAGTCATGGGATTGAATCGTCGACGCCAACCGACTCAAGCCGGCAAGGTGACTGTCCTTCCAAATACCTAACTGACCCGGAAAGCCTTTCCCGATTTCTTGAACATGGGCCGCGCACGTCATCGTTAGGCCGAAGCCACCTTCAGCACGCATCGTAAGCCAACGAAATTCCTCTTCCGAAAGCGTGCCGTCTTCGTCGCTCTGGCAGTTGGTCAACGGGGCTAACACAAAACGGTTCTTCATCGACCGACCGCACGAAAAATCCAAGTGTGCTAACAGATCAGACATAATTCGGAACGTCCATTCTTCAGCGTAGATTTCTATTTCGTGTCAAGAAACATTTGCATTTCCAAAGGAATACTATACAGCGATTCCTTGAGAACTCAAGCAATGAGAGCTAACCAAGAAGTGGGCCCCATCCCTTGGACCCTAAATCGCGAAATTCCTACATCTGTCTCGTCGCCACCACTTGGCCAATGATCCAAATGTGAGACCGTCGCCCTAGACAAGGCCGATTCGCAAATAGCGGCCATTGTCTGTTCGGGAAAGCCAACTCCCTTCACGTCATCCTGAACGAAGTGGAGGTTCTCTTCGACCGGAAGACTCAACATTAGCAAGCGATTCGCAGCCCACACACAAACGAGAAGATAATGTCCCATCAGGCCGAATTACACCACTAGCATACCGGTTGACATCGCCATATTGCCGTGATCATACTGCTTCAATTCCGTCGGCTGTGGTCACCGGTCGATCCATATGGGAACTCTCGGAAAGAGAAGAGGGGAACGTGTGACGCACCGCGAACGCGTATTGCAGGCGCTCTCATTCGAGGAGACCGATCGTCCGCCGATGGACCTGGGCAGTACGCTCTGCACGGGGATCAGTTGTTTTGCCTATCCGGGGCTCGTGGGCGCGTTGAACTTGCCGCCACGGCGCCCCCGGGTGCACGACACGGCGCAGATGCTGGCTTTGCCGGACCTCGACGTGCTGGACGCCCTCGGCTGCGACGTAGTTACGGTCGCTCAATTCTATAACCGAACGAACGGCTTCGAGCAGCCCGATAAGTGGCATCCCTACGATTTCAACGGCCGCCTCGACGCACTGGTCGCGAGGCCCGAACGATTCGAGTTGCTTGAGGACGGCACGATCGTCCAGCCCAGGTTCGGCACGAAGATGCCGCCGGGCGCGTACGTGTTCGACGCGGAACACGGCGGGCAGCCGGTTTCCCTGTCTGCGGACATTCCCAAACCAGACCTTGCCGAACTGCGCAAACGGCTCGAGAACGGCTTGCTTACGCCGAACAGAATCGAGACCTGCACCGACATGTGCCGGCGCGTACGCGAATCGACGGATCGCGCCGTCATGCTCCACGGTCCCACAGCGGGCATCTCGATCATGGGCTTCGGCGGCGTCGGCATATTCCCCATGCTCTGCCTGACGGACCGCGATTTCGTGGCCGAACTCCACGAATTGGTCATCGGCTACTCCATTGAGCAGCTCGAGCGACTCCTTCCCGCCATTCATCGCTATATTGACGTGTATTTCTGTTGCGCTGACGACTGGGGTTCGCAACAACACACACTCGCGTCGCCACAGACCTACGAGGATCTTTTCCTTCCCTACTACCGCCGCTACAATGACGCGATACATGAGATCGCACCGCAATTGAAGACTTTCCTCCACACTTGCGGCGCGGTCTACGACTTGATCGATCCCATCATCGAGAGCGGTTTTGACATCCTCAACCCCGTCCAATGGACCGCCGGCGGACACGGTTTTCGCGAATGGAAAGACAAGTGCCGCAACCGAATCTCCCTCTGGGGAGGCGGCGTGAATTCGCAAGGGGCGCTCGTGCACGGTAGCGTCGAAGACGTCGAAGCCGAGGTGCGCGAGATTGTGGACTATCTGCAAACGGACGGCGGCTTCGTCTTCAACGGCATCCACAACCTCCTCGCCGAAGTATCGCCCGAGAAGATTCAGGCGATGTACCGGACCGCGGCGGTCTCCGCATAGAACATGCGGTTGGCCAGCTATCTCACCGGGCTAGACACTCCACGGCGCGCGGTAGGGCCTCGATAGCATGGCGTCGGCTTCGGCGTCCTTCACGAAACGCTCCTTTTTCGGGTTCCACTTGAGGTCGCGGCTGAGCTTCATCGCGATGTTGCCGACGTGTGCGATGGTGATGGAACGGTGGGCCGTTTCGGCGGGCGCAATGGGGTCTTCGCGCGAGTAGACACAGTCGATAAAATTGCGCATGTGGCTGGTGCTTTTGTAGAGGTGGATTTCGCCGGGGCCAATTTCCGATTCGAGGAGCGATTTTGGGTTCGCGTCCATTTCGCCACGGGTCACCCAGACCCAACCGTCCGTGCCTTCGAAGGTGACGCCCATGCGGTGTTCGTTCGAGACAGAGAGCACCACACCGCTTTCGTAGACACACTCGAAGTAGTAATTCGAGGCCGTGTCGTAGATCGGATGATTCGCATACTTGGCGCGGGCGTTGCGGATTTCGAGGGGGCCCGTATCCTCCGTGTCCATAGCCCATTGGGCGATATCCGGGTGATGGCCGCCCCAATCCGTAACTTGGCCGCCCGAGTAATCGAAGACCCACCGCCAATTGACGTGCGTCCGCGCGGGAGAGTAGGGCTTCCACGGCGCGGGGCCGAGCCACGTTTCGTAATCGAAACCGTTCGGGATGGGCTCCGTCGCAGTCCGGTGGGCATTCTTGGAATAGTCCGGCGTACCGCCCGGCAGTCCGCACTTCACCGTTCTCAAGTCGCCGATGCGGCTATTCCGGACCAACTCACAGGAGAAGCGGAACAGCTCGTCCGAGCGTTGCTGGCTGCCGCATTGAAAGACGCGCCTATTCTTGCGGACGGCGTCGCTCATTTTCCGGCCATCGCTTACGGTAAGGGAAAGTGGCTTCTCGCCGTAGATGTCTTTGCCCGACTCCGCCGCCATAATCGCGGGAATCGCGTGCCAGTGATCGGGCAGCGCAATGATGACCGCG
>CAYNZS010000105.1:0-13131 GCA_964401695.1 uncultured Nitrospirales bacterium | reverse complement strand
ACATTCGTGCTTTTGAACAACAAGAAGCTATGAGATCACAAGTGCTTCTTAGGAGCATCATCCCCGCCGGGCGGAGGAAGTTCCAACGAGAAACCTTTTGACAAGCATACAATCACCTGGACGCTCTGAAACCTAGTCGGCGTCCGCCACAGAAGAATACAGCCGGGCTGGAGCGAGGTAACTCGCGTGGCGCTGGGGGCGGGTCACGGTTTGGGGCTTCGTTCCTCTAGCGTGAATCCCCGCTTCAGGTTGATCGTGTAGGCGTTGTGTAGAAGCCGATCTAAAGTAGCCGCGAGGCCGGAATCGTTGGTCGCGTTCTGCAAGTGTTTGATGGATGCCCTGCTAAGGGTAACGAGGCGCGTTGTCTCTATGGCTACCGCGGAGACCCTCCGTGGCGCGTCGCTGGTACGCAACGTTTCGCTTAGAAGCCCTCCCGCTTTGACAGGGGCAACGGTACGGCCTTCGTCGACGATCGCAACTCTGCAGGAAAGAACCACATGCAATTCGCCGCTCTTGTCGCCTTGCTTAAATATGGGCTCGCCAGTTTCATGTTTCGACGTCATGCCCGACGCGAGAATCTCGGCAACTTTCTCCGAATTCAATCCGCAAAACAAATTTGTCCGGCGTCGATGCCGCCCACATCGCCCCGCAAGACTTTGCGTTCTTCTTCGACCGGATCAGGGCGCGTGAAAGCGTCGGCCGCGCTTTCGATGGAGCCTCCTCAATCGGCGCCATGTCGAATGTCTTCACAACGCCCTTTCCCGGTGCTAGTTCTTCGGCGAAACCCTCAGTCGCAATGGGCTCGGGCGGAAATGATCCGCGGCCGGCAGAGTCCATCTCCTGCGTACCCCCGCGTCCCTCTCCTTCCGAGCCGAGGAGCTCCTCGATAACCTTCTTGTAATGGCTGCACGCGCAGAGAATGGGCTTGATACGTAATTCTGGGCACAACTCCCGAATCTTCTTCCGCACCTCCATATTCAGTGGATCCACCATTTCCACCGTGAGATTTTTTCCAAGCTTGTAAATGGGTATGACGTAATGTTCAACGCATACCTCCATCGGGATACATTGAAACAAGTCGCGGTCGAGGAGGTATTCAAGCAGATTAAGGTGAGGGATATTGCACAGCTTGACCAGAAAGCTTGTTAACGACTTCTCAGCAAAGCACCCTCTATCAACGAGAATCTGGCCCAAGAACCCCCTCTCTTCGCTTGAACATCAAGCGCTTCTTGCATCTGCCGTGGTGCGATGCTGCTCTCGTCCACAAGCAGATGAGCGAGACCCTTTGGGGCCTCGCCGACCATGGGGTCCGTTGGCCCGCGAAGTCACCGATCGGATTCAGGTGATTCGTCAGCGCGCCCACCACTCCGCCGACTCGCTACCGATGTCGAAGAGTTTCGGAGATCGGCTTGCGCTTGGAGGTCCGTTCCGGGGCCTTCATGCGTAAGCCCCTCTTCGCGATGTTCTGCCTGTGCCGAGGCCATTCTCGGTTTCCTGCCTAGGTAGCTGCTCACATCCTTAAGCGACACACGACTACTAAATCTCGTGTTGGTTAGAAAATCAAGCGCATTATATTGAATGCGTGGATTGACTTCCCACACGGTGCCCGAGGACGTCTAGCTGTCGAGAAAGCAACTCCCGGAGCGTCGGCCCCGGACGCGTGATGCTCTCTCGGTTGAACCAGTAATGGACATCGATGAACACCAAGGAGTTATCAATTACTGTTTATTGCTGGTTCGATTTTCCTCTTCTAATTTCCCGCGTGGCGGGTCCTAACTCTCCATGACAGAAAGCATGGACGCCATAAGCTGTAAACTTGAACGCCAGGACGACAATCGCGATGATGGGGACGCAGGGCCATGTCGCGGAAGAACGCTACGGGATTGATCGCCATTAACTGAAGGGGAATGCAATGACGGGTTGCCGTAGGTTGACTTGGGGAGCAGTTCTTCTTGCGGCCTGTCTATCGGGTTGCGGCGAACCGCCGCCGGGTCTGGGGGGGAAGCCGCGAGAGCCTCAAGAAATCCCCGACCCACTCGAGGACTCCCTCGTCAACCCTTCGTTTATTTTCGAACCCTTCCCAGAGGACAACCCAGAGGCCGCCGATGAGAATACGACGCTGCTCCGGTATGTCATAGACGAGCCCACATCGCTTAATCCTATCTTCCCGAATTCCTGGGCTGATGGCTATATTCGCGAAGTGCTATTCGATACCCTGACGCTCCGCGACAAGGACACGACGCTCTATTGGAATCCCGACCGGGTCGTCGATGTCGAAGAGTCCGAAGATCGCTTGACGACGACTATCCACCTGCGGCCCGGCCTCACCTGGCACGATGGCCACCCGTGGAGCGCCCACGATGTCCAGTTCACCTGGGAAGTGCTCATCGACAACCGGGTGCCGGCGGTGTCCTACAAAATCACGGCGGGCCAGATCGCGGAGGTGAAGGCCCTTGATGACGTCACGGTGCGCTTCGTCCACAAGATCGCGAGCCCGACTTATATGCTGAACATGAGTTTTCACATTATACCCAAGCATATCCTGGGAAACCCCGAGGAGCGCGAGAAGGACCCCTCGCTCAAGAATGGCGAATACTACAACCGTTTCAATCGCGTGGCGCCGGTCGGCAGCGGGCCGTTCCGTTTTGTCGAATGGATCTCGAACGACCGTGTCGTTCTCGAGCGCTGGGATGATTACCCCTTCGCGAAGCCCCACTTCAAGCGGCAAATCATGAAGCTTCAGCAGGACCGAAACGTAGCCCTGCTGCTCTTTAGAAAGGGGCAACTAGACGACATTTGGCTGACCGTGCAGCAGTTCGCTTTCCAAACGAACGACGACAAATTCAAGCAGGCGGGGGTCAAGGCGTATGGCGTCCGCCGGATGTTCGCCTTCATCGGCTGGAACATGGACGGAAGCAACCCGTTCTTCACCGACCGCCGCGTTCGCCGCGCCATGGCCCACGCCTACGACCGCAACCGGGTCCTTCGCGACGTATCGCATAACCTGTACTTGCCGTCTAATGGGATTTTCGATTCGGAACATTGGGCGCACAATCCCGATGTTGAACTCATCGAGTTCGACCTCGACCGCGCGGCCCAGTTGTTGGACGAAGCCGGTTGGACCGTCAACCCAGACGACGGGTTGCGCTACAAGACCATCGACGGCAAGCCAGTAAAATTCGAATTCACCATATCCTTCCCTCTAACTTTCGCCGATGCGGTGCGGATGGGGGAAATTTATCGTGCGGACCTGCTCCGGATCGGGGTCTCTTTCAAGAACCGAAACATCGAGAACGCCACGTTCTCCTCGAAACTGCTCGACCACGACTTCCAGGCCTTTGTGGCCACGAACGGGTTCTCGATCGATCCCGACTACTGGCGCAACACGTTCCACACGGATCAGTACGCGAATGGCCGGAACTACATGGCCTACTCGAGCAAACGCGTAGACGAACTCTTCGAGCTTGAGGTGAGTGAGTTCGACCGCGACAAGCGCGCCGTCTATTTCCGCGAGCTACAAGCGCAAATCTACGAAGACCAGCCGTTGATGTTCATGTGGAACTACACGCTGACCCATGCGTTCAGCAAACGAATGCGCGGCGTCACCCTCTCCCCGTCAGGCGTTTACGGCTTCTATCCAGGGCAGATCGGGTGGTGGGCAGCGAAGGAGCCCTGATGTCGTTACTCGCGCGGGCGAAACGATGTTATATGAGTGTCTCATGGTCCATTAACTTGTAGAGGATAGCAGACAATGGCCGCACTGACCGAGCTGAATCCCGTAACCCAGGCTTTCTTGGCGACGCTGTTTACCTGGGGTGTCACGGCCCTGGGAGCGGCGCTGGTCTTCTTTGCGAAGATGACGAACCAGAAGCTTCTCGACGGCATGCTCGGAGCGGCCGCGGGCGTTATGATCGCGGCCAGTTATTGGTCGCTCCTGGCGCCGGCTATCGAGATGGGAGAAGCGTCGGGCGGCATCCCGTGGCTCCCTGCCGCTACGGGCTTCCTGGCTGGCGGCGCCTTTCTTTGGATGACCGACAAGATCCTTCCCCACCTTCACCCCGGCTTCAAGATCGAAGAGGCCGAGGGTATTCAGACTTCCTGGCGCCGGTCGACCCTCCTAGTCCTCGCCATCACGCTCCACAATATTCCTGAGGGCCTCGCGATTGGGGTCGCTTTTGGCGCTGTTGCCGCGGGTTTTCCCGGCGCCACGCTCGGGGCGGCGGTCGCGCTGGCCCTGGGAATCGGGATCCAGAACTTTCCCGAGGGAACTGCCGTCGCCATGCCGTTGCGTCGGGAGGGGATGGGACGGTTCAAAGCTTTCATGTACGGACAGGCCTCGGGCGTAGTCGAACCCATGGCAGCAGTCGTGGGCGCCGGATTGGTTTTGCTCATGCAGCCCATCCTGCCCTACGCCCTCGCCTTCGCGGCGGGCGCGATGATCTTCGTCGTGGCCGAAGAACTCATCCCCGAATCGCAAAAGGAAGGCGACACTGACGTGCCGACCATCGGCTTGATGTGCGGGTTCACGATCATGATGGTACTCGATGTCGCGCTCGGGTAAGCCAGGCCGCTGCGCACGATTCCACTTCGATGGGAAAATGTGCGTCCGGATCTCGTCGATGTTTGCTGCGCTTTAACAGACACCGAGAAGAATCCCCTGTTTGGCCTGGGGTCTTCCTTCGCGCAGTCTATTGGTGTTGCCGATCTTTTGCCGCGTCCCAGTTGATATCGACGTATTGCGGGTAAACTTTCGGAAGCCACTTCCTCATATTATCTTTTGTATCCACGTACTTCGGATCGGAAGCCAAATTCTTCCACGATTCAGGGTCGGCGGCGATGTCGTACAATTCTTCCGAACCGTCTTCATAGTGAATGTAGTGATGCCGCTCGGTCCGGATGGCGTGGCTAAGTCGGTGTGTGACGATAGCCGGATACGGCCATTCCGCCTGCGGATTACGCACCAGCGGCGCGAGGCTTCGGCCGTCGAGGCCGTCCCGCGAAGGCAACCCGGCCAGTTCGACGAGAGTCGGATACAGGTCTATCAGGCCAACCGTGCGTTTGCTGAGTGTATTCGGTGTCGAAATACCCGGTGCGCGAATAATCAACGGCGTACGCGTTGCTTCCGGCCACAGGGTGAGCTTCGAGATATGATTCTTTTCTCCGAGATGAAAACCATGGTCGCCCCACAAGACTACAATCGTATTTTCGCTGTACCTGCTTTTCTCCAGCGCATCCAAGATCACGCCCACGCACGCATCGGCAAAGGAAGAGGCCGCCAAGTAGCCCTGCACCGCCTTCTTCCATTCTCCGTGCTCCTTGATCACACTGAAAGCCTGCCCTCCCGCAGAACCTGCCATCCTCCGGCCTGCTGGCGGGACGTCGTCTAGATCGTTCTCGAGGTATGGCGGCAATTGGATGTCTTCGAGCGGGTGCATGTCGAAGTACTTCTTCGGTGCGTACCAATGCATATGCGGTCGAAATATCCCGGCAGCTAGAAAGAAAGGTTTGTCGTGCTCGCTCTCCAAGAATTCCGCAGCCCCCACAGCGGTCTGCCAGTCATACGTCTCTTCTTCGGGTATATCGAGCGGCACCCAATCGGCGTAAGAGTTATAGTAGGGGTTCGTGAACTTTCCGCTCATGCCGTGTTGCAGGCGTTTTTCCTCGGGCGGAAAAGGAGTCCCCGATCTCTTGGAGTATTGGTGGTCCCAGGATTCCACATCGGAGAATAGACCGTCCGCATGGTGGAATATTTTTCCGCCCGTCCAGGCCATGTACCCATGTTGCCGGAAATACTGCGGAATCGTTACCCAGTCCTTGTACTCGGGAATTTCACGGAACCACGATGTTTTGCCCTTGCTGTCCGGATCGTACATGCTTCCGTTGGCGTGGATGCGGGTCGTCGAGGGCCTCAAGCCAGTCATGATCGCAACGCGGGAAGGATTGCACAGAGGCGCGGCGCAATAGGCCTGCTCGAAAAGAACGCCGGCCTTGGCAAGCCGATCTATATTGGGAGTCTTGGCCTGAGGGTTCCCGCCCAGCACGCCGATCCAGTCGTTCAGGTCATCGACAGCCAAGAACAAGACATTTGGCTTAGCGGGGGAAGCCGCATTGTCCTGAGCCGTCGCAATGAGGGAGCAACAGAAAGTAATGAGTAGCATTCGTAGGGTTCTCATTTTCATGCTCTTCCTTTCATTCGGGCACGATTCGAACCGGCAGGTTTCTCACGATCTTAACACTTGAACAACATCGTCTAAACCGATAATTCCCCTATGGGACGCTCGTGATCGGCGCGGGTGTATTATTCACCAGTGTAGAGACACACAGAGACGAGATCAAAACGAAGTATACCGTCATGGCCGCTCCTTGACGCTCGGGCGAGCCGGTGGTATCGTCATCACGAGCAGGGAAAGCGCCTAAACGAGATCCCCTGGAAATTCGGACTGCGCTTCGGTTGAAAGACTTTCTTTCGCGTCGACTACGCGCCGCCACGACTCTCGATTCGTTCTGCTGCATACGCATGGAGGAAGGCTCAAATGCAAGGAGTTCTCGACAAAAAATCCTATCGTGCGGACGCTGTAGTCTCTGGAGAATTTCACCATGAATTGAAAGAGTACGCCATGTCGCTGGGAGCCGAGCTCTATGGCGTGACATCCGCCGAATACTATGGGAAGGAGTTCCCCGGCAAGCTCCAACCTGGACGCTTCGTCGAGGGCGCGTCATCCGTCATTGTCATTGGGATCCCCTTTGAGCCCGGAACTTGCCCGCTTCGCGTGAAGGCCGCCGATCAAGCCGCCTCATAGCCTGGAACCGCACTTGGCATCGAGAGGTTCTTCCTAGGGGAAGAGAACGCGTTGATCGTTCGTGAATTGACTCTTATTACCTACCGGATAACGAAATTCCTCAGGCAGCGCGGCTGGAAGTCTCTTCATATTCTCGCAACCAAACAGAGTGACCAGTTTCGCACAGCCCCTTTCTATCATATGCCAGCGATGTATCTCGCCGGATTGAGCACTCTTAGCCTCAATTGCTGCGTCGTCACGCCGGGGTTCGGCCCCCGGGTGTTCGCCACCTCCATTATCACCGATTGCGAGCTTCCTCATGGACAGCCTATGGAGGAGGACCGCTGCGGCTTGTGCGTCCAAAACTCTCTTATCAGCGCGCTCGACGGAGAAGGATGGAAGAACCCCTTCACGTGCGCCTTTTACGGCTGCTGCGGCACATGCATGGCCATCTGTCCCGCGGGTGAGATGTAACCCACAGGCGAAACCGGGCTATTCCGGAACTATAGCCCCCTTTCACGGCGGCCAAGAAACACCAGTACCAAGATGATCGCCAGAACGGACGCCGCATCCATCGGATTTGGAGTGCGCGATCCGCTGGGCGTTGTTACGCAACCTCCGCCACCAGGCGGATCGACCGTGTCATCGGAGTCCGCGGCCGCGGCTGCAAAATCGGCTACGCTCCCGCCGCCCTGAGTGACGACGCGCTCGAATTCCTCCGCGTTCGATTCTCCGTCGCCGTCCAAGTCGCCCGCGCCCGAGAAGGGTTCATCAATCGCCTTATGCAATATGAGCGCGACTAGGAAGCCCGCGTTTCCATCGGGCAGCTCCGTCGGCGCTGGAAGGAATGCGCCGTCGGCCTCCGTCACAACCTCGTACATCCCTGCCAGAGCGATCCCGTTGTCTTCCAATAATTGAACCAAAGCTAGCTGAATTTGGACGCTCGTCGAGAAGAGCGCGGCAAGCGCCTTGCGATAGGGATCTACCGCTGCCGCGTCTGCCTCCAAATCCAGTTCCGCCAGATTGATTTCGTACGCGTACGAAACCGCGCTCGCCAGGCCTCCGCGTGGCTCTGTCGCGCAAACCGCCTCCAGCAGGAGAAATGGCGCCTCTTCCGGCAGCCCATCCATATCCATGTCGTCATCCACAACGAAGAAGTCCGCGCTGAAATCTTCCCATTCCGCGGCGCTCTCAGCTAAGACATCGCAAAGTGGCTCTTCGCCCTCACCTTCACCCGGTGCCGTATCCACCATGACCGTGAAGACAGGCCTGGAGGCAGTGGCTTCGGACGAATGGAATTTCTTGACGCGTTGCCGTTCACCCTCTATCGCCGAAATGACGATCCATCCGAAGTTTGTTTCGGGAGCGTCAATCCAGCCCTGCACATCCGCGACCATACCGCCGTCTGACCACGCGGCTGTTTGGCCCGGTAATCCTGCCGTCGTGACGGCGCTCGCGTTCGCGGCGAAATCCCCGCCGGGACTGTCCCAGCGCGCAACTCCCAATTCGCTATCGTCCCAAGTAGCGTCGCCCGGCTTCGCGGTACCCCCGAAGCCGCCCGCGGACTGTCCTACCGCGCTTCCCTCGTTCCACGGTTCTGCAACTCGGTGCAACGCATAATCGATATCCCCGAAGTTCCCTCCCGAGAGCGAAACGGTCATCTGAAGAGAAACGCTCTGAACGGCTGACCCGGCCGGAATGCTCGAAAGATCCAGGCGCAGGAAGGCGCGCCGGCTGCGTGGTACGCCGACGAAAGGTAGATTTATCGTTCCCGGAAAGATGCCGTTAGTGCCACCGTCCGAGTTGTCCGATTCGGAGAAGATCGTCGTATCCTCGAAAACTTCGTAGCCATCCATGCCCTGCTCGAATACGAAGGTCTGCGATTGGGCCCAGGCGGCTGAACTGCAGAAGAGCACCGCGAACAGGGCTGCGGCGAAGCCGCCTGGCTTAGAGATGGCGCGAATCCGGTCCCGATGAGCGTCCAACATGTTCACCTCAAAATTGTTGCTCTGCCTGCTCAATCTGAACTATCGCAAAACGACGAGAGAAAACTTCCCCACCGACGACCACAGGACATGAGTACACTCCGAATCAAGGCCTCCGCTCGTGTCCATCTCCATTAGAAACGCATCCAACTCCAAATTCATTTCATTGGGGCGCGATTGGCGGCGGTTCACCCGAAGAACACGCGAAAGAGCGAACGAGAGAGGCGCTGACAGGGGAGCGTATGCGGCGAATGGCGGTTGGCCCGGATATCTCTGAGGGTGGCCGCGGCCAGTTAAAGGGGGGGGGGACAGACTACAGTTTGTAGCGGAATCGGTTGTTTCTTGAGTTGATCACGGAACCGCTATGCCGGGTCGCTTAGGGTCTTGGTCAGAATAATATTGCCAAGTTAGCTTAAGAATTGAATGGAATCCAATAAGTATTCTCGAATAGACTTTGAGAGGTGATAGCGGCAACTGCCCCGAAGGGGCAACGGCGCGTAGGCGGGGCAAATCCTCGAACGTAGTTGGCAAGGTTATTTAGTTCAAATGCCTTAGGTGGAGAATCCCAAGCATCGCAATGTGGAGATGATGCGTGGGTCGAGGCGTTTCGTGGCTACACGCACATGGGCGAATTCGCGCCGCTCACGATAGTTCTTTCGGTAGGTCCTAAATTCCGCGGCAGCCGAGTCTCCTGGACCAGTCACAATTCTATCGAGGGCATCGCTGTCCTGTAGGATGTCGTACGCGCGCATTACCGCAATTCCCACGGGATTCCCAGCAGCCGAGTCAAGAAGCAGGGCGTCCCGCCGGTCAGCGCTGTCGACCGGGGGAGCCCATACTGGCTCAATCTGCATGAATTCGCACAGCGAGCGATAGAGTGCGAAGGTTCCCGCAACTTTTCCATCGTACGAGTAGCCCGCGATGTGGGGGGTCGCAATATCGACCAGTTCGACAAGCTCCGGATTCGGGGTCGGTTCGTTCTCCCACACATCCAGCGCACATCCGCCCAGGCGTCCGGCGCGCAGAGCGCCAAGCAACGCGGCCTCGTCCACGACCGCCCCACGGGACGCATTAATTAACACGGCCCCGTCCCGCAAGCTAGACAAAAAACCTTCGTCTACCAGATGAAAGGTCGGGTACGGCCCTTCGCGTTCGAGAGGAACGTGCAGCGTGGCCACATCGCACTCCAACGCCTCGGAAAGGGGCCTGTAGACGGGGTCCGATGTGGAATCTGCCAGCGGCGGGTCATGCAGCACACAGACAGCGCTCAGGGCGTCCAAGCGTTCCCGGACTCTTCTTCCGACATGCCCGCATCCAATAATCCCGACACGGGCGCCTTGTAGATTGAGGCCACGCGCCTCCGAGATGGTCAACAGTGCCGCCACGACATACTCGGCCACGCTGTTCGCGTTCGACCCCGGCGCGTACGCAAATCGGACGCCGCGACCGCTCAGATGATCAAGGTCAATATGGTCGAACCCGCTGGTCGCCGTGCCCACGAAACCGACACGGCTGCCCGCGAGCAATTGCGCGTCGATTCGCGTGACCGAGCGTACCAGCAGGGCGTCCGCTTCGCGAACCGCATCGCGGTCGATCCGATGGCCCGGTAACAGGTCGAGATCGCCCAACGATCCGAAGGCGTCTTCGGCGTAGGGCATGTTATCGTCAGCTATGATTCGCAGGGCGGTGTACCTTCCATGTTAACGCGGGGGGGCCTTCAAACTTGTATGGGAATGCGCTGCGTAGCGGCCGATCCGAACTTCCAATAGCTTCCCTACACCTCTCGTTGCGAGAAGGTGTGTAGGCGCTCCCGCGCTTGGCGGGCCTGTTACGTTTGGGGCACAGTATTCACCACTTCCTTCAAAATCGGTTCCGCCTTCTTCCAATCGTCGAGATAGTCCGAAAAAATCCCCGCGAGGCGGACACCGGCCTCAGCCCACACCCCCTTCTGCTGTTCAAAGGTCTTCATTATCTCACGGTAATAGCCAGCACACTGCTCGTATAGCTGCTGCTGCTCCAAATAAAGAGGGAGCGCTAAAAGTGACGTCGAACTCTTCGGGTTTTCGTCGAAATATCCACGGTACTCCTTAAGCGCGCCGTTCACATTCCCCGCCCTCGCCCTCGCCAGTGCCCGGCTGAAATCTGAGGGCATGGGCGCAACGATGGTGGAATCGAACAGCGAACCCACCGCGGCGCGGGCGAAGAGCCCAGCCACCTGACGCCCTGTCACGAAGAGTGGCAGCAACATGACAACTAAGGGGATGAGGCCGGCACCGAAGACAAAGATCAGGAGAATGTATGCGCCGAACTGGACGGACAATAGGGCTAAGAGCACGGGAGCAGAGGCTTCGTCGTGCGATCTAACTTGCACCCAGTATGCGGCCGCCGTAGCGATGAGAATCGTGAGAGCCAAAAGGCCGAATTCAAGCATCGTAAGGTTTCTCCGTGATTGTCTGGCTACAGTGTAACATGGAATGGGCGAGATGAAAATCAAGACGTGGTAGAGGCTGAGGGAGGACGCCCCCCACTCCATTAGGTTTGCCAGACGTATCGGACTAGAATGTGACTCCGAGGCCCGCCCCGACCCAACGCGGCTGGCTGAGGTCCCAGAATGCAGAACCACTGGATTTGTGGCTCAGCCACTGGCTAGTCCGTTGGAGGAGAGCCAGATGAGATCGTCACTTCGCTGGAAGATCGTTTTGCTCATGAACGTCCCGGTGGCGCCCATGTTGGAACGTGAGCGTGATTCGTTCAATCGAGGACGGAAACGGCAACCGCACTGAAACGAGGAGATAAGGCCTGTGGCTCAGGATACCGAACGGTTCAAAATTCGTGGCGCGGCGATGGACGACGAACGACGCGTAATGGAACTGCTTCTGATGCTGGTAGACGGCCGGTTGCCAGCTTCCGACACGGTTGAGGCCACGTTTCGCTATCTGCTTGACGGCTCGCGTGGCTCGGTTCTGCTCGTTGACGACGGCGGCAGGGCCGCCGGAATGATCAGCTACTCGTTCAACCTGGCTATGCGGTATGGCGGAGAATACGCCCAAATCGAGGAGTTGATCGTGGACGAGGCCTACCGCGGATACGGTTTGGGGGCCCGGCTCGTCGAGAGTGCGGTCGCGGCGGCGCGCGAACGTGGCTGCAAGGAGATCGGCCTCTATGCGCTCGACAACAATAGGCCCTTCTATGAGAAGTTCGGTTTCGTCTATCGAGGAACCGAACTCCGCCTTGCTCTATCGTAAGATTCAGCGGCGCCTTTGATGCCTCGCAACAGAGGCTGACCAGAATTCGAAACGCTTACGTAACGCTCAAGTCCCTAGACTATGAGAACTCAACGATATTCATCTTTCCTTCCCGCCGGGCAATGCGTCCTTCACGCCCTACCCACTCTTCTTTCATCATCGCCTCCAGGACCTCGCCGGCCCCCACCGGCGTGCGCGCCCAGGCCCGCTTCCCTTCCTTGGTGCGTCCGCACAAGAAAGCGAACTCTGGCCGCCCTTCCCGATCATGCAACACCGTGTACGAGTCAACACGAAGCGGACCGGCAGGCTCCGGATCCACCTCCAGCGGCGCGGGGGTCTCCACCTGTTCCTGAAACTGTTCCGGCGTCGCGCGATTCCAAGGTTGCTCCGGCGGCGGACAGCCGTAGATACCCGCGCTGTGCTTCGAGCACTGCAAACCGTCACCCGTAACGAGACCAATGGCCTCCGGATTGCTCCGGCAGCGTTTCACCGCCCCGTTGATCGAGTGCATAACGTAATTGTTGCCGGGACCGCCGAAATACGGCAGCCCGCCCGTAACCGTCAGGGGCCGGGGATCCTCATCGGCGAGGCCCATGGCACGGCACGCGATACGCGCCATCGACGGGAAGCAACTATACAGATCGAAGAAATCGAGATCGTCGAGGCCGAGTTTGGCCTGATCGAGCGAGTCACGGATCATCGCTCCGATCGACACGCATTCGGCAAGATCGGGCTGATGCCCGACGTACCATTCGTCCACGAAATCCTGCCCGCCATGGATGTACACCCACTTGCTCTCCGGAATGCCCAACTTAACCGCAACCTCCGTAGTCGTCAAAATTACTGCCGCCGCCATATCCACCGGCAGCGCGCTCAAGTACTTCGTGTAAGGGAAAGAGATCATCCGATTCGTGCCCGTCGGCGTGGCAATCTCTTCGGCGCTGCGGGCAACTTGGTACCATGAGTATGGGTTCTGGGCTGCGACGGCGCTGAACGCCGCACCATACTCGCCCAAGCGCTCGCGTTGCTCTTCCGGACTCAGGCCATCCTTTGCCCGTATCGCATTCTTCCTAAGGCTCAGATTGGCTGACCCTACCGTTCCGACGTTGTTTGACCTTGTGC
>CAYNZS010000104.1:0-13161 GCA_964401695.1 uncultured Nitrospirales bacterium | reverse complement strand
GTTCAGGATGACGTGAAGGGAGTTGGCTTTCCCGAACAGATAATGGCCGCCAATTTCGAATCTGTCTGCTAGGTAGATCGGTATAGCCGGCGCGAAGGCGCCCTGCCTCAATTCCGTCCGTCAGAAATCTCGAGCTTAGGGAGGCTATGATCCGCGAAATCGATCAGAGGAACGCTGCGCACGTATCCGCAATTGAGGCATTCGACCCGTAGTGGCTCGTTGTAGGAAGCGCACGACTTGCATTCCCAAGCGTTCGTGCCGATGTTCGAGCAAAAATTTGTTGGCGCTGGCTGGCGCTTGACGGTGGGGGCCTCTTTCACTTCGGGTAAAGGGCCATTCGCGACGTATTCGAGAAACTGACGCTTCGTAGTGAAGCACTCGCCCGATATCTGGAGCCCTGGAAGGGTACCCTCCTCCATCAGGGCCTGAATCTTAGACGCTTCGAGCCCGAGAATCGACACGATATCTTCAAGCGTAAGTATTTCTTTATCTATCATTTACGGATGCCTCCCTTCACAGCGGGATGCTGGCGACGTGTCAACGCAAGGAACTATACCACAAAATCCGGGCCCTCCAAAGAAAGGGCGCGGCGCACCGCGGAGTATTGAGAAGTCTCGCTTCTTCCCAAGGCCAAGGGCTGCGGACGCCTCCTTCAACGAATTAGAGTACACCAAACATTCCCGCCGGCGGCGCACACGACCGGATATCTCCCAACTCGCATCACCCACCTGTCATTGCGAGTCAGAACCCGCTACACGGGAAATTGGAATAAGAACGCGGAGCAACGTGGCATGGGCTTCCAGCCCATGAAACACGGGCAGGATGCCCGTGCCACGGGATTGACATGAAATTAGATGAAGCATTTAGGATAAGGCCTTACAGGAAGCTGCAAGAAAATGCGTCCTTAACAGAACGGATCCGGCACGCGGGAAATTGGGAGAAGAAACTCTGAGACCGAGAAAACAAAGAAAAAGCGAACCGCAACATCCCGATCACTCGTGTTTTTCGCCTTGCGAGGCGGCCGAGAGAAAAAGCCTCTCCGCGTCTCCGCGGTGAATTCACTCTTCATATCGCCTACCCCCCCCTCTCTCGCCCATGCTTATTCGCCGTGGAGGCGCTGAAAACGCGGAGACACTCTTTTGCTATCGGTCCTCGCGGCATTGACACAAATTCGCGGGCGTGTTATCGTACGCCGTCAGGAATTAACTTGATCCTATGCTGTCGGTTTTGCGTCCGGCTAGGCAACCGTCTGCTCTGCTGCCATGTACGAATCTTTCTACGGTCTTCGAGAAAAACCCTTCAACCTGACGCCAAACCCTCGCTTTTTGTTTCTCAGCGATAAGCACAAAGAGGCGCTGGCTCATCTGCTGTTCGGGATCAAGAATCGCAGTGGCTTTGTGATGATCTCGGGCGAGATAGGCACGGGCAAAACGACCATCTGCCGCAGCCTGTTGCGTCAGGTTGATCCCGACACGGAAGTCGCCTTCATATTCAACCCCTGCCTTTCCCCCGAAGAGTTACTACGCAACATCAACGAAGATTTCGGAATCGAGTCCAAAGCTCAGACGATCAAGGACCTGATCGACGAGTTAAACGCCTATCTTCTGGAGAGTTCGGCGGAGAACAAGAACTGCGTACTGGTCATCGACGAAGCGCAGAACTTGACGCCAAACGTCCTTGAGCAAGTTCGCCTTCTTTCGAACCTGGAAACCGAGACGAATAAGCTGCTCCAGATAATCCTTCTAGGCCAACCGGAACTCGCGGAAAACCTGGAACTGCCGGAGCTCCGCCAACTGAATCAACGGATTACCGCGCGCTATCACTTGAAGGAGCTAAATTACCAGGAAACCCTTCAGTACGTGGGCTTCCGACTGCGTATCGCGAGTGCGCGGCGCAGCCTCCAGTTCACCAAGGCCGCGGTTCGCGCGGTGTACAAGCATTCGGGCGGCACGCCGCGGGTCATCAACGCCCTTTGTGACCGCGCACTGCTCGTCGGCTACACACAGGAAGAGCAAACCATCACGCCGCGCATCGTTCGCCAAGCCATCAAGGAAGTCGTGGGCGAACGCCCGAAGGCGCGCCGCCGCCACGCGAACGAGCCCGCTCTGTGGCTGCGTCCCAAGCCGGCTCTTCTCGCCGCAGCCGTAGTGGCCATCGCCGTGCTGGCTCTGGTAAACCCGAGCCGCGGGGCGTGGGTGGACGCTCTGAAGGGCCTTGCAGGCCAGATATGGAGTGACTCTACAGCGGACGAAGCGTCCGCCGGTAGGGAGGCGGATGGATTGGGCGCGGACGCACGGGTCGCGACTGGACCTTCCGGCAACCCGGATGCGGGAGCGGACGCGCCCACGAGCGGCCGTGGCGAGGTCATGGCCGCGGCGAGGCCGCCCCAACTTTTCCAGCCGGCACCTCCGATGGAAGCGGATCCACCTCGCGCGATTGACGTGGAGTTACCTTCGCGCAACATGGCGTTGACGGCCCTATTGGGAGCATGGAAATTGGGCCGCTTAAGTGCGATGCCTCCGACGAATTCGCCAGAGGATTTAGCGGAGTTTGCTAAGGCGAGTGGGCTGGCCTATGAGAACATCAGGCTGGACATGAATGAGCTAGCCGCGGTAAATCTGCCGGCCCTCGTGCGCGTTCGCTCGAAAATGGGTTCGGTGTGGGTGGCGCTTCTGGGAATCCGGAAGCAAGCTGTGATCCTCGGAGACCTATCCGCAAAAGGCAAGTCCTACACGCGGAAGGAATTCGAGAACGCTTATCTAGGCGAAGCGATGATCATGTGGCTGGATCCGACCCCTTCGCAACCCCCTCTCGGGATGGGAAAGCGCGGTCTGGCCGTTGCGGCGTTGCAAAGCTCGTTGCAGGCGTTTGGGTTCGATTCGTTGGAGGTGACCGGGGTCTACAGCGATTCCACACGCGACGCGGTCCGCCGGGTTCAATGGGCCGCAGGTTTGGTGGTGGACGGCATCGCGGGCCGGCAGACCCGGATGGCTATGACCAGTTGGTCGGAGAATTGGCCGACGCCGTCGCTGGGTCCGAAACCCTTTCCCGAAGAGGTGCGCGCGGCCATCTTCGATGCGGAGGCTTCGGATGGCGTCGAGGTAGAGGTCGCCAGGATAGAAGCGGCTCCCGTGATGAGGCCCCTAGCGCCGGGAAGGGCCAACGAAGCAAAGGGAGCGAAATGGACGCGTGACTCGCAACCGGTACCTGGGCCGATCGATGAGGGAGGATTTGGCTTCTCTCTTCTTGATGAGACAAGCGATGGCGGGGATACGCTGCCCTAGCCACCGCGGCGCAGAGTTATTCTAGTTCAACGATGTTTGGAGATTTTGGGACTTGGGACGCAAAGGCCTGACCGTTCAATGAGCTCTATTCTCGATGCCCTGAAAAAACTGGAAGAAGAGAAAGCCCTGGAAGACCTTTTGGGCGATAGTGCTGATTCCAGCGCGGAGGCGATGCCCCCCGAACCCGTGCGCGTAGGCGGGCTGGTTCCTGACAGTTGGAGGCTCGAACTGACTCCGGGCCGCCTTACAGCGATCATGGGTGGGACCGTACTGGCGCTTACGCTCATTTCCGTGCTCATCACGTATCTTCTGCTGCGGCCTGGGGCAGGCTCTGAGGCTTCGGCGATAGCCGCGGCGGAGCCGGAATCCTCCCCAAGCGTATCGATCGCTCAAGCAGTGGCTGTGTTGGTCGAGGACCCGCTACCAGAACGATCGATCCGCGAGGAAGTCAGGGCGCTGCCGGCTTCCCCGGAGCCCATCGCTGAAGAATTGCCTAGACCGACCGTTGAGCCTGTGCTCGAAGAGCCTGCGAGTTCGAGTCCAGAACCCGTTCGCGCGACGCCGGCGGCGGCCACAGCACAACCACCTACAGTGCAAGCCCGCGCGGTTGCGCCTCGGCCAACGACGCCGATTGAGCGCGAAAAAGCCAGCGCGCCGAAGCGGGCGACCGCGCCTGAACCTGTGTTCGATGCGCGGGACTTGCGTGTCGAGCCCGTTAGGACTCCTGCCGTCAAACCGGCTCAGCCGGAATCGCGCGTCAGGACGGTGCGCACCGAAGCTGCTTTCCCAAGCAGAGGCTATTCTTCTCGCAGTCGGGAGTCTGCGCGCGCATTGCCGCCACCGAAGGCGAAGAACCCTGTTCCGATTGAGAAATTACCCCTGTTGAGCACGACGGTGCGGATGCGCTATGGCCTTGAGGACCTTCGCGTCAACATGCTCGTAATCAAAGGACCGCACACACCCCGCACCGTAGCGATAATCAATCACTTGCCCATAAACGAAGGCGAGACTATCCCGAAAACGAGGGTCGAACTGATCAAGATCGAATCCCACGGAATCGCGATCAAAATAATCGAGACGGGCGACCAGTATTACTTTCCTTCCTGATCCCCCCTTCCAGTATGGCCGTGAGCGCCAATATGATCATAGAAATTTGCAGCCGGACTTGCAGTTCGAGGGGAACGGTTGTGAGTTGGTAGTCGGCTTCTATTTGTTGAAGCGTGGCCGTGTCAAGATCTGGAGGGGAGGCGCGCAACCTGTCTAGTTCTTCGCGAAGGGCCTTCGATACGGGCTCCTGAAGACTAGGGCTGAGCTTGCCGATCAGGAAGAGAGGCAGTTCGCTAACAACGCACAAGGGGTCGGATCCGAGTGACTGGATCCACTCCGTGCTGGAAGGCAGGAATAGCCGGGCGGTTCTGCTGTCGTTGAGCCCGATGAAATGCTCTTTCATGGCGGAACCTGTGCGGTCCTGGGTTCGATAGGTTCGTCGGCGTGGCATCCGGTGATGACTGAGGCGTGTCGGGAGCCCTCTTCGAAACTCAGGCCGAAGAGCTCTTGGGTGCCGCGCGAGAAGCCGGTTCTAGCCCGGATATCTCACCGGTTTTCGTAGCGAGACGGTGGATAAGGCTTCTTCATCCCGGAACTGGAGTTCGTGGGGATCGATGGGGAAAGCCGCCAGCCGCTCTATGATGTCGTGATTCAAGTGATCTTAGTTCTTTTGTTCGGTCGGGAGGACAGTATAGCCACGGAGGGATCCGAGAGGACAGAGTAGAGAACGGCGGTGGAATGTCCAAATCAAACATTGATGCTACAATGTCCGCTTTGAAGGTCATCGATTGGCGATGGAATCCCCAATCAATCTCGTTCTCGCGGATCGATCAGGTTGAAGAGATTGTCGCAGTCGCTGACGCTCCTTCGCAATGACAAGTTACTAACCACCGTCTATGCCGGTGGTTACTGATTCGGATATGACGTGATTTTCTCTCAAGCAAAAATTGTTGTCAGCGATTCGGGGCGTGTGCGTGTGACGGGGCATTGGTCGAAGTATTCGGCCCGGATTTCGGATTTTCTCTCGGACTTGGCAGTGACTGCGATTACCGTGCGGTATCGCGGGGGACGCTACCATTTCTCGAAGGGGGTGGACCAGCGGACGCAGCAGCGTATCCGCAATTACCTGCTAAACGAGTGTCCCGTCCGGGGCCAGTAGATCTCGCGCCGTCCCTACTCGTCGGTTTGACTGACCGGCAGTACGAGCGTGAAGGTCGTGCCGTTGCCAGCCTTGGTTTCTACGTCGATTCGGCCGCCGTGGTCGCGCACTACACCGTAGGCCACGCTGAGCCCCAGGCCGGTCCCCTCCCCCACGTCCTTGGTGGAAAAAAACGGGTCGAATATTTTCGTCTGATGTTCGGGGGGAATCCCTGGGCCGTTATCCTCGAAGGAGACGCAGACCTCTCCGCTTGACTCCCACGAGCGGACCTTGAATCGCTTCGTACGGTCGGCCACGGTCGATAATGCCTGTTGGGCGTTATTGATAATATTGAGAAAGACACGCTGCATTTCGTGCTGGTCGATTTCCACATTGGGCAAGTGGTGCGCGAGGTCGAGGGCCAGCTCGATGGAGTCGACGCGCAATTGGTACTCGCGTAGAGAGACGACGTTGGAGAGCACTTCGTTAAGGTCGGCAACCACCTTTTCGGCATCGTAGTAGCGGGAAAAACCCAGGAGCCCTTGCACGATCTTCCGGCATCGTTGCGCTTCGATCGAGATCTGTTCGAAGCGGGATCGGGTCTTCTCGTCGAGATCCATCGATTGGATAAGTTGCGCGTAGCCAAGTATACCGGTAAGCGGGTTGTTCAATTCGTGAGCGACGCCCGCCACGATTTCTCCGAGCGCGGACAGCTTTTCGGTTTGGAGCAACTTCCTGGATAAGGCGGTCTGGCTGGGGGCGTCGACGAGGAAAAGTTCGAGCCCGGCTATCCCGTCCGCCGGATCGCGTAATGGGTTAACTACCAGGTCGCAGTCGAGCGTCATGCCGAATGGGGTTTTGCCGATAAAGCGTACTCGGCCCTCCTTGCCCTCCTTAAGCGCCATGGCGATGGCCTGGCTAGCTGGCACTTCCGAATCGCCTAGAAGGGTCTCGATGAGCTGCCCATCCAATCGCGCGGCTTCGCCAGACCCTATCATGGCGACCGCCCGACCATTCGCGCTCGCAATGGCCCCGTCTTTGTCTGTGGAGATTATTCCAATGGGGATGTGCTTGAGAACGGACTCGCAGTCGGGGACGAGGGTAGAATCTTGACCCGCTGCGGGTGATGGGCGTACGAGAATTTCTTGGCAGGTGCTGCCTGACGGCCCCATAGGAGTTCCGGCGAAGCGGGCGGCGTGGCGTCGGAAGGAACTGTCGAACCAGCAACCGTCGATTGCCCAGGGCTGTCCCGCCGCGATAGCCTGCTCGCACAGAATAGCGGTTTCGGGTGCGAAGAATTCAAAAAGCGAAAGGGACTCGGGTTCGCTTTGCTTGCAGATATTCAGGATCCCCGCATCCTCGTCGGTGTCGATGTAAAGCCTGCCTGTCGGGTCGAGGGTGACAACGGCGTCGCCGAGGCGAGAGATTGAAGCGCGCAACGACCCATCAGAATCCGATCTTTTTACCGCTGTGGTTGGCCAAGACGTCGGCTGGTTGGTGGCTAGCGCCTCGCGGACCGCCGAGCGAATACGCTCCGCGCTCTGACGGGCGTCGTCTTCCGAAAGAAGCTCGCATAGTTTCTCGATACAGGTCCAGGCGACAGCCCAGAGGAGGCGGCTGGCTATCTCGGGTCGTTCATGCAGTGGCGCGAACAGAGACAGATCGGGCGTAGCCGCGGATCGCAATATTTCGGCGATGACATGAGTCATGCCGAGCATCGCGGACCGCTCCGGTTCAGCCGAAATTCGTACGGCGACCGCTTGCGCGATCATTTCGGCGCGTTCGGCGATTATGTCCGCGGCTCCGTTCATGGCAATTCCGGCAAAGTCTTCTCTGGTAGAAGTATAGCAGAGTGTGGGAATTTGTTTCGCTACTCCGGATGATCGGCCGACTTTCTACTGCGACGGAAACCGTTGGGATAACCGGGCTAGGAGCGCTTGAAGAAAGGAACTACTAGCGACGGGATCCTCGGGACGGCGTCGTCGTCCATGATCAGGATAGAGGAAGTATAGCTGGATGGGCTTGGCTCGACCATAGTCGGGTTCGAGAGGTTGAGGAGAATGGATCTTTCTTCGAGAGGTCCGATGATGTCATCATCTATCAGGGGAACGAAGAACGATTGAGAGGTCTCGCCGGACTCGAATGGAAGTGTGCCGGAAACGGCCGTGTAGTCGAGTCCTTCCTGAGCGGAATTGTCGGCGGTGCTGTAGTCGACCGTGGCGCTGAGACCTGGGGGCAGGCTTTCGCTCAACGTGACGACAACCTCGACGCTGCCTTGACCCTCGATGGCGGTAATCGGGTTTATCTGGAAGCCTACAGTCGGTGCTTCTTCGGGGGGGAACAGGTATCCTTGTAGCAACGGGAAACTGACCTCGAAGCGGCCGTAGTAGTCCGGACAATTGGGCTTGGAGCAGGAGGCGAAGCCGCCCCACAGCTGGCCGATCATTTGCCGGTTCGCGTTGAGCAAGGGGCTGCCCGAGGAGCCGGGCTCTGTTGTACCGTCGGTCCATGTAGACTGATAGTAGTCTGCGCTCAGGCGCTCAACGCTGGAGCATGGGTCCGTATACACTCCGCCCGAGGATGTGTCGGTCAGGTTGCCGAATGTGATGCGTTTGAAGTCGCCCTGTGGATGGTGGATGCAGATGGATTGCGCGCCGGTATGTTGGGGCAGCGACGACCAGCCGAGTTGGCCGACGCCTGACGAGGGACTGTTGCGCAAGCGCAAAAGGCTGAGGTCCGTCCCGGCGCCGGTTTCAATGGAGACGAGGAGATCCGCACCCCCTGTCGTGCGGGGCACCGAGAGAATGCCGGGGGGTGTTCCGTTGCAGGCGGCTGTTTCGTAGAGCCAGTAGGCTTCAAGATTTGTTGCCAAGGCTTGCGTGTTAATGCAATGGTAAGCCGTAACAAGATACGGGATCTCCGTCGCTGTATCGGAATCGACGACGAGGCTTGCGGTGCAGTCGAGCGAACCCGCCGCGCCGATGAAGTTGATCCCCGCTACGGCGCTTGCGGCGTCGGCCCAATCGGGATGGCACGTCACGTCGAGATTGCAGGCTCCAGCCGCCCCTTTGCCGATGGAGTAGGTCGACCGCTCGCGGTATTGGTAGATGATTCGGTCAACGATCACCATTACCCCTTGGGCGTCCGCGCCACTCGGAAGGAAACACTCGACCGTCACGCGATCCCCATAGCAGGTAGGGGTCCAAAGGTCTGTCTGCGCCTGAAATGAATCCGGGAACGGGCCGTACGCTTCGGACGGAGTCGCTTCGTTGTAGATGCGGAGCTGAGCGCCTTCCGGGAGTCGCGCTTCGGCAAAATGGACGCGTACGCCCAAAGCCTCATTGGCGGCAAGCGTAACGGACCAAAGCCGCGATCCATCGTCAAGGGTTTGCCAAACGCCGTGCGTGGCCGTCGTTTCGTCGAGCGCAACCGTTTCTTCTAGGGGAACGTGGATCCCCATGCGAACAGACCCCTTGGAACCGTCGAGGCCCGATTCAATGTCCTCCGCCGCCAAGGCGCCGCGGTCCGGGCTATCCACCCATACTTGAGTTGGGGGCTCAAGCGCTTTGATCGAGCGCACGCGCATCGGGCGAGTGGTTGGTGGAGCACCCGGACGTTCGGGCCGGTTCCCTGCCGTCTGTACAGGTATGGCGTCCCAATCCTTGGCCTTGATTCCGAAAGTTGCGAGGGTCTCGGAATCCAGAATGTGACCGGCTTCCGTGCAATACACGTCCAGCGAATCAGAGCCATCCTCAGGCACCGCGCGAATCCCCTGGACCACCAGCCCGCTTCCGTCGGGAGCCGCCTCTGTCCAGCGAACGGCGATATTGTAGAGAGACGGATCGTGGCCCGCGTCGATCAGGACGTCAGCAGGTTCGGGGAATTCGGGACCGGAGTCCTCGCACACGGCGCAGGTGGGGGCGTCCTGGGCTTGCGCGAGGGGGGGGAGGGTTGAGCACATCGCGAGAACTGTGAGGAGGACGGGGCGAAACTGAGGCCGCGCAAAGGTCGTCAATATTGCGTTGATTGCCGGTCGATACGTCAAGTTACAGCGCCGCCATTTGCTTGAGGAAGTCACGAAGTTCTTCGAACTCCGGTGAATTCGCGGAAATGTGATCTTTGGCAAGAGCCTTTCACAGGCCTGCTTCCGCCTTCTCTCGGGTGGCTAAGTACGACTGCAGTCTCGTCTTGGCCGGTTTTTGAATTGGGATGTTCTTGGATTCAAGGCATTTCATGTACTCGTTGACACACGCCATCGTGGCCTCGTCGTCGATGGCGTCGAGCAGCAAGTCCTGCAATTCGCCTTGTCTGCTTCGGCCCGGTAAGATTAGGATTGTAGAAGAAATCTTCTGTCCTTGGAGTGGGCTTTCGCTGCGAAGAGTCGATTCCTGAAACTCCATGTGCGCAGAGGGAGCGGGGTCGAAAATAGTACCTAAGGCGCCACGAACACTTGCGTGGGAATTATCGGGGCTGATGTCGGCGTCGCGGACCACCGCCAACGCGTTCACGCGCTCGAAGGCAGAAAGCTCACTATGTGCCTTCAGCCAACTTCTGAGTTTATCCTTACCGTTATAAGGTATAACCTCAATATCCGAATTGCTCAATTCAAGTCCACTCTTCAGGCCATTGTAAAAAGCCTTGTCATCATCGCCTTTGACAAAGAGAAGACGTGTGGATTCGAAACTTCTCTGCATAGTCAGCGTATTTCAAGATCTGATTCGAAGACGAGATCAAGCGTTTCAGGCGAGAGTGGCATCGCAAATAGTTTCTCATGGTCACTCCCAAGCCTATAAAACGCGCAGGGCGGGTCATCAAACTTACGAGACTCTTCGTGTGCGGCTTGCATGCACTGATAACTGTGGGTAGTAATGAATAGCTGTGTCTCAAGACGTTGGGCCGTGTCGATAATCACGCGCCAAATATCCGGCAGAACCGAGTGAAGGAACCCATTTTCTGTTTCGTCGATTAGCACCACGCCGCTCGGAAAGCTTCCAATCGAAAGGAGAATCGTAAGGAGTTTGTTGATTCCTTCACCCATATAGAAGAGCGGTTGGTATTCTTGTAGCCCTATATTGCCTTTGGTCAGAGTTTTTCCGCCCTGTATCGACAAGATCAGTTCGGAGAGGCGAGGCTCAAGTAGCCGTAGAGCGTCTACGATTGGCGCGTCTTCCTGCTTGTCCTTCAACTCACTAAAAGGAGTAGCGTTCACCTCCGCTTGATTCATCTTCGGGATCAGAAACACACCCTCGACCCCCTGGCGTTCGGCGATAAGTTGCTTGACTTCGCCTCCTTCGATCCACGCTTTCGCGACGCTTGGCCCCAATTCCTGGCCCGGCGTTGAGTACTCCATTGTTAATTGGGACGAATTGTCTAGCGTGGATGAATCGCCTCCTCCGTTACTGGCATTCTCATCGACCAGACCAAGCTAAGAAAGCGCTGCCTTTTCATGCCGAGACAGAAAAAGACGAAGGATGGCGGTATTGCCATCGCAATACCTCCATTCGATTCCAATATCGGTTCGTGTGTCATGGTTGTTGAACAGCCACCCCCACAATTCACTGGCGCTCAGTTCGAAATTCACTACGCCTCTGAACCGGTCAATGAGGTTAGACAGTTCCGGATTATGGTTTCCAACAGAAAGAAAGATTGCCTCCAGCAGTGAGGTCTTCCGACATTGTTCTTGCCCGAAAAGACGTTTACTATCTTGGAGTTCTTGACTTCCAGCTTCTCAAAGCAGCGGAATCTCTTAATGTTGATCCTATCAATCATGGCTCGATCTCACGAGTTGCGGCACGAGAGTTGCCGGCAGGTCGATAGTGCGCAAGCGCCTGCCGGGCAGCATTCAGTCTAGTCCTTATAGTTGACGGCGGTCAAACCATCGGGAACTACGGCGCTCCGGCCATTTCGCCCGAAAGCGCCAGCGCCACCAATTGCACGTCAGTTGCATCCGTCGATCCGGTGGCGTTCACATCGGTGTCGTGGCCTACTTGCTTGCCGATGCTTCCGCTCGCCGCAAGCTGTAGATCCTGGAGGTCCACTTCGCCGGAGTAGTCTACGTCCCATGGTTCGTGCGTGGGTACGAGCCAGGGTGCGGCGAGGGGAAGGCTTTGGTTGAAACGACCGTAGTAATCAGGTTCGCTGGGCTTTGAACATGAGGCCGTGCCGCCGAACAGTTGGCCGATGAAGAGTCCGCTGTCCGCGAGGAGTAGAGGGCTGCCGGAGGAACCTGGCTCGGTTGTCCCGTCGGTCCAAAGGATTTCAGTCTTGGCCGAGTACGGGCTGTCGAATCTGTCCTGGCTGTTAATAGCGCCGAAAACGATCCGCTTGAATTCTCCCCTCGGGTGGTGGATGCCGACTACTTCGACCCCCACATCCGGGCGTAGCGAAGTCCAACCGAGGTAGGCGACCCCATCCGGCGGGTCTTCGCGCAGGCGTAACAGGGTGAAGTCGGTGTCTGTATAGGATGCTGTGCTGACGAGCAGGTCCGCGCCGCCGGTGGTCCTCGGAAGGGCTTCCAGCGCGGGTACCGCCCCGCCGCAGATGCCGGTCTGGTAGAACCAGTAGAGTTCCGTCGTATTGGCCTTGGAGGCGCTATCGACGCAGTGGCTAGCCGTGACCAGGAAGGGAAGTTCCGTGTCGGGATCGGCGTCGGCGAGAAGGCTTCCAGTGCAGAAGAGGCTGCCTTCTGAGCCGACCCAACCGAGCCCACCCACCGCGAGGGCTTCGCCCCCCCACTCCGGGCTGCACGACACATCGAGGTTGCATGTGCCCGCTGCTTTGCTGGATTCGGTCGCGCGAAAATCGGTGTAGACGTGAACGATTCTGTCAATCGAGAAGAACAGGGGGTCCCAATCGGCGGAGGCGGGAACGACACATTCGATGCTCACGAATTCGGAGAAACACGTTGGTGTCCAGAGGTCCTCCACGTCGGGTTCGGCGTCTCGGATGGGGCCGTATAGTTCCTGCGGATCCAGGGCGTCGTATACAAATAGCTCCACCCCTTCCGGCAGTTCGAGGTCCAGAAAATGGACGCGCTGTCCGATGGCGCCGGGGGACCAGATGGTCAGAGACCAAATCCGTTCGCCGGAGACCGAGATCCCCCATTCTCCCTCCGTAGACTCGCCCGCGGCAACAAACACTTCCCATTCGAGGGCCTGGACGACGCCGGTCCGCAAGACACCCTTAATCGCTAAGTCGTCTCCCCTATCCTCTTCGAGTAGGGCCGCCACATCGACAGTTGGAAGTTCGATAAGCTCACTGGAAATGGCCCGCCGGCGAGGCGGCAAACGCTTGACGCCGCTGATGGGTGGCTCCCCGTCGGGAATTTCGAGATCGACTGCCCAATCGGACTCCGCCCAGTTCTTCGGGACGATACGCAGGGCCGCCATGTCCCCTGCGCCAAGCCGGTTTCCATCCATATCGGTGTAGATGTCTCGGTAGATATTCGTGGCGAAGTCAAACAATCTGCGGCCCCGGACTTGAACGCCCGAATGCGCGGTCGCCTCTACCCACGAGGCAACAACAACCTCCCCGTCCCGGCAGACAGGACATGGGGGCATATCGCCTAACCCAGGGTCAGAAACCGATAGCATTGCAATCAAAACTGCAGCGAACATGAGTGGTATCTTCATTCCCTGTGACAGCGGACCCTCCAAGAAGCTTTTCCTCAGCTAGAAGGGGGCAGGGATGGGG
>CAYNZS010000103.1:0-13186 GCA_964401695.1 uncultured Nitrospirales bacterium | reverse complement strand
TCTTTCTAGAACAACGAGAGGAACACCGTGTTGCACTTAGAGCTTGAATCCAGGCGAAGAGGCCGTGTCTGTCGAAATGCCTGCTCGCGCATCCGGATTTGGCAGCTCCCGGCGGCGTCTTCTTTCGGCCTGGTTTGGGGTTGGCGAGACCGGTCCGTTATACTATGTCTTCTACGGGGACCTTGGGGGGCCATGGCTCCATCCCCAGCCAATTCAATCACGATCACGGAGAGAAACAATGGCATCAGGCAAAGCGTTTAGAATCGCGTGCATCGGCGCGGGAAATGTTGGCGCGTCGGCGGCGCAGTATTGCGCCGAGATGGAACTGGGGGAAGTCATTCTCACCGACATCGTCGAGGGATTTCCGCAAGGGAAGGCTCTCGACTTGACGCAGGCGGGTCCCATCCGCGGGTACGGCTCGATGGTCACGGGCACCAATGACTACGCGGACATCGAGGGGGCTGACGTGTGTATCGTTACGGCCGGCCTCGCGCGCAAGCCGGGGATGACGCGCCTCGATCTGTTGCAGAAGAACGGAGAGATCATTTCGGGCATCTGCGAAAATATTGCGAAGCATGCGCCCGACTCGGTCGTCATCATCGTGACGAACCCGCTTGATGTGATGGCGTACACCGCGTTTCAGAAGCTGGGTTTCCCCGAAGAGCGCGTGGTGGGCATGGCCGGTTGCTTGGACAGCGCGCGCCTTCGCGCGTTTGTGGCGATGGAACTGAACGTCAACATGAAGAATGTGGACACGATGGTGCTGGGTTCGCATGGCGACGACATGGTTCCGCTGCCTCAGTACACGACGGTTTCGGGTATCCCGATCACGAAGTTGATGTCGCAGGATCGCATTGACGCGCTCGTCCAGCGGACGCGCAAGGGCGGCGGCGAAATTGTGGCGTTGCTCAAGACGGGCAGCGCGTACTACGCCCCCGGCGCGAGCGCGGCCCGCATGGCCCAATCCATTGTACGCGACGAGAAGCAGTTGCTGCCTTGCTCCGCTCACATGACGGGGCAGTACGGCCTGAATGACGTGTACATCGGCGTACCGGTTGTCCTCGGAAAAGAAGGCGTCGAGAAGATCGTGGAACTCAAAATTTCCGATGAGGAACGCGCCGCGTTGCATAACTCGGCTGGCGAAGTCCAGACGGGCATCGGCGGACTCAAGGAAGTTGGTGTGCTCAGCTAACGATTTCTCTCCCCCGGACCCTCTTGGGTTCGGGGGATCCGCGGTATCGTGCTCTGTGTGCGGCATCTTGCGCTTCGCCTGATTTGATAGGGAGGTTCTAAGGCACATAAGGCTATCCACGCTTTCCCCGAGCGCCACGCTTGTCTTCCTCACCCTCACGCTTTCCGGGGTGGTGAGTTCTGCCGACCGCCGGGATCGCATCGGGAAGATTGCCCGCCAGACGAAGGGCGTCGAGCGCGTGGACAACAATTAACTCACCGTCCGCCCCAAAGACCAAGTCGAACACATCCAGAACGTCGGGCGCCAGTTCTCCGACGAATGGGTCGAGAAGCGCGTGGAAACCGCCACCGCTTTGAACCGGCATCTCAGCATCCGGCGCGTCGACGTGGAGGTGGAGAACGGCGTTTGCATCCTTGCTGGCTGGGTCAATACCGAACCGGAGAAGGTCATCGCGGGATCGATCGCCGACAATATCCAGGGCGTTCGAAGCGTTCGCAACGACGTTCACATACAAGCCGGTTTGGCCGCGCCGTTCGGTCACCTCGAGTAATCGAGCCCGTCGAGCCCGGCATCACCCAGGAGCCAGCGATGTCCGGTGTTTTAGTCAGGCCCCTCGAACCCATCGGCGAACCGTAGGCGGGCTCCTTGAGGTTGCTGGTTCGGCGGGAAACGGAGACGGTTCATGGATAGACAATCGGCAATATTGTTCGGTGTCTTGACGATTGCGTTTCTCGCGGCCATCCTTGCGGCTTCCATGTACGGTGGGCCAAGCACCGGAAGCGGCGCTCAGCCGGCCGCGGCGCCGGCCCCCGAGAAGCGTCTGCGCGCCAAGAAAGAACATGTGCGGAAGAACGCGCGCGCGATTACGAGCACCCGCGAGGAGGAGAAACGCGAACCGAAGGGGTCTTCCTCCGGTCCTGCCGACGCCGTCGAAGTCTGGGGTAGCCTGAGCCATCCAAAAGGCGTCAATGCCCCGAAGAATGGAGCGGAGCGTGTCGCGGGCGAGGCCCTCACTGCCCTGGATCCCGAGAAAGGCATCGAGGCTATCCGGGCTAACTTGGATGCGCTTGACGGAACCGAGGGAAGTTCGGAGTTGTACGCGGTGCTCGTTACTCTGTACGCACGGCTCGATCCCCCCGACACCGAGGCCATGAATGAGTATTTCGGACAGGTCTCGAATCCGTGCCGACGGAGGAGATTTAGTCCGATATGCGCTTCTATCATGCTCGGGCCCTTGTTGCCACCGGGCAACACGAATCGGCGCTCGCGGTTTTTGAGGCTGTAGCGGATGGCGCCCAGAGCCACGGGCTTGAATCCGACGTGCTCAGGGGAATGTCCCTCGAAGCGACAGGCAATAAGGAGGGTGCCGTTAGGGCCTATTCCGACGCCATGGAGAAGGCCGTCGCAGACGGACGCGCGCCCGTGGGGGAACGTGCGAACTCCTATCGGCAAGCGGGTCTCAAACTCGCGCGCATCTACCGCGGCGAAGGTAAGAAGGCGGAGACCGCCCGGGTCGCCTCGGAATTGAAGCGCTGGCTCGCGCCGTAGTGGGTCGGTCGCCGGGGCGGCGGTCCCACATTGCTGTCCTAAGTATAACCTCCAAGCGTCTTTGCGAGGGAGCGACAGCGACTGCGACAATCTTCTCCGGTCGCCAAAGCCGCTCGCCTTCTGTCAGGCGTGACAAGTTGTTGGCAGTAGATTGCTTCGTCGTTCCTCCAAAAACGGTGGGGTTGAGGTTTCAATCAAAACAAAAACGCTCTTGTCCAATGCTGCTAACCCTAACCGCAATTTCCTTAGAATGGTTTAGGACAACAGTGAGGTCACAAGGGTTTCTTAGGAGCGCCTCAACCCCGTGCGGGGGAAGATTGTGTGAAAACGAGAGGTCTGAATCGACTGTTGTCCGAGCCATGAGATTGTGGGACGCTATGGAAGGTCGACCCTCCCCCAGCCCCTCCCTAAACCAGGGAGGGGGGTTAGGTTTATCACTTTCGCGAGCTAACCCATCATTAAGCCGGTCGGCTCTGCCGTTCCGGCGTCGTGTCTCTGTCGGTTCCACAGGGGTCTTCTCCAAGCCACCAGCTTTGCCAGTGGTTATTGACTTCGGGTTAACCCGGTAATCTCACCGCTTTTCTACTGCGATGGCGGATAAGGCCGCTCTGACGAGACTTTTTTCGCCTGTCGATCTCGACGTGACCTGCCACACTGTCGTCAGAAAGGCTTCGAATAAGTCTCGACATAGCAACCTTATCCAGCCGACTCGCTACGAAAACCGGTGAGGTAACCGGGTTAAGGAATCGAGAGGAAAAGCAACTTCCCGGAAACGCGTAGCGCCACCAGGTCCGCGCCGGTCTCAGAATCCGCTTTATCGAGAATCTCGATCCCCGCGATCTCGCCGGGAACGTTCGCCACCCAGTCGGGCGCGTTATCGAGTTTTTCGGCGTAACGCCACACGCCAAAGGTCTTTGGCCCCGTACTTATTCCCAAGTCCGAGCCACCGTCGCCGTCTACGTCGAGAAAGCAAAAATTTCTGACCGGCGCGCCCCATTCGCGTTCCAAGAACCAGGCCAACGGAGCTCGAAACGATATGGCTCCGGCTGGCCTCGGCTCGTGGCGCTTCTTGCCTGTGGCGTACAAATGAGCCGTGAGCCGTACCGGCCAAACGCGTTCGGAGACGGCGCGCAAAAGCGTCTGGATGGACTTTCCGGGACGGGGTGCGGACCAGAGTACGACATCGGCAAACCCGTCGGCGTTTAGGTCGGGTGATTTGCCGCCGGGCAACAACAGCGTCCCCGCGTAACGCCTTCGCGTGGGCGATGGTTCGGAATCCGCGACACTGCCCGTAAGGGAAACGCGCAGCAAGGTGTCGGTAAATCCTGGCGGGCCGAAGGCAAAGAAAACTTTCGACGGATCGGATGTTTCGCCGCGCAATGGGAACCAGGGCCACGCGGACAATGGTCGCAGCGCGGCATCGCGGGCCTGTAGCGGCGTCCCCGCTCGAGAACGGTTGGCCGGTGGCTCGGAGGCCTCCAATCCCAGCATTTGGGGAACTGCATTCGCCATACTGGCGATACTTGCCGTACTTGTGAGCCGTAGTTCGAGAGATCCGGGCCGCCCGGCTTGATTCGGGCGAATCGCGCGCGCTGAGAAGGACGTTGCCGCGGCTTTATCGCCGCGACGGCCGACGGGCCAAGGATGGCGGGCAGTTAATTCGCCCTCAAGCGACCACAGTTCAAGGGCCTCCGCCGTCGGTAACGCAAGCACCGCGGTGTCCTCCACGCGCATCACGATAACGCGTGAATACGGACGCGGCGCGGGGGCCCCGAACACAGGGTTCCGCGAGAAGAGGATCTCATGCTTGAAAGAGGCATGTGGACCGATTTCGTATCGGCAGATCTCCGCTCCAGCGACAGCTATGACTTCGGGCGCACCGTCGCCGTTCGTGTCGGCGATATCCACGGCCATAGTGCCAGGGGCCAACGTTATAGTGGTGGGGGGGCTGGACATGCCCGCGTTGTACAGCCGGAGAGTGTAACCGTCAAGGACCGCGACCGCGGGCGTATCGAGAATTCCTTGCGCGAGAAACACGTAGGCATCGGGCCGGTCTACGTTGACTTCGATAACATCGAACGAGGCCCCAAGCGACAGGGCGCCTGCGCAAAGGATTAACCCGGTTAACGTAATTTCTCGCAAACCATTCCTTCTCACGCCAAACCGTAAAGAGGCGAAGAAGAGCGAACCAATGCGAATTGCCGAGCCGCCGTCGTTCATCCTTAGTCCTTTTGCGCCTTAGCGTTTTTGCGTGAGGAAGAATAGTTTGCGGAGCGGCGCTGCTGACATCGCGCCAGCCGCTTGCAAGGCTCACTCTCTGCCGAAGAAGACTTTGCACATCTCCGTTGGGCCATCTTCGCGGGTTTCAGTCCGGTGCGCTGCCACGTCCGCCATGCCGTCGCTATTAACGTCCGCGACGCTCCACCGCCACGCCTTCGGCACGGAAAGGAGTTCGTCGGGCGTCGAGGAAAAGCGGCTTCCCTTATTGAAGTAAATGGCGATCCGTTCGGGATCGTGGCGGAGTACCGCGTCCAATTGCCCGTCCGCGTTGAAGTCCCCCGTGAGGTTGATTGAATGGTTGGCGCCTGTCGCGTCGGCGGCAGCCCCTTCCAGAGAGGAACTTCCCCGCGTTCGGATCCGAAAGGAATGGGTGAGGCCGGCCGTCTTGGAGAAACCTCCGCGCGAATCTTGAAAGTACACTTGAAGCGTCTGCCGCAGCGGATCATCCCGCTGCCTACGCCTCAGCAAGGACTTCAGCCGTCCGCGATCGAGGGTAACCGTTTCGGTAATTATATCGGACAGCCCATCGCCATTCACATCGGTGAACATGCAGAGCGGAGAGAACGAACGGGTGCGCAGCCACTTCACAGTAGCGCCCCGGTCGAGCGTCGCCGCAGTGTCGTGGACCGGGGACGGAAGGCCGACGGTATCCGAATACTCCCAAGCGCCACCGGCAAAATCGATCGTGTCGTCGGCGTTGAGCCGCACGGGCTGAAAGAAAAACGGTACCGGTTTCGTTTCCCATTCCGGGCCGGACGTCGACTCGATCCCACCGTCCCCGAGGAGGGAAACCGTGTACGGCTTGATCCGAAAGCGGACCCGGCCCTGTTGGTCTGGCACACGGGTGATGACGTCTACGCGTGGTCCGTCGAAGAGGATCAGGCAATTCATGCGAACAGGCGCGAGTTCGATGCGTCGGCGGCCTTCCGGCCAAAGGGCGGCAGCGGCCTGGGGAGTCTCGATGGGGGGAGGCAGGATCGACAGCGGCGAGAACGCCGTCATCTCCTCGTCGCCCATTGCGTACACATGGAGTCCACCAAAGTGCGGGACGATTACTTCGGGCCGGCCGTCCTCGTCAAGATCGTGAAGGAAAGGCACAAAAAGCAATCTCCCATCCATGTCCGGTTCCGTTTCGACGATGTCGGGCCATGACACTTCATGAGCGAAAAGGTTGGCCCACGCCCCGTCGCGCCATGCGTAGGCCGAGTATTGACCTGCCGAACGTATGTAGAGGGTGTCGGCGGCCTCGCCGAAGAGATCGCACAACGCGCCACGATTCCCAGAAGGCGGAGGGGCTTTCGATTCCGTCAGAAATTGGCCGCCCTGTTGGAAGACGACGCCGTCATCGAAAAGGAGATCCAATTCGCCGTTGCCATCGAAATCGGCCCGGAGGCAATTGAACGCGGCCAGCCCGGTGAGTTGGTTCGGCGCGCTCACGCGGAGGCCGGGGATGTCCTGTTCGGGGAAGGCGGACGCCATCAAGAGGCCCGCGACGGCCAGCGCGTTCATGTCCGAATATTTCTGCGGTTCAACACAAACGCGGCGAGTTGCGAGAACAGGGCGACCGAGGCCAGCGATACGGCCGCGGAGCTTTCGGCTATGGGCGACCAGCCCGCGTCGAACCCATCGCAACGGCTTGCGAAGACTTCCCATACCGAGTCGAGGTACGACGTAAAGACGAAGGCATCAATCCCCAGCCGGTACTTTAGCATTTCCAGCAGAATGCCCAACCCCAAGGCTACGGTGGCGCCGGAAGTCGCGCTGCCGAGGCATACCGAAATGAATATCCCGTAGGCCGATGCCGCCAAAAGGGGCAACGCGCTTAGCAGCAAGGCCCACGCGTAGGCCAGGCGCATCGCGCTGTCCGTATAGATGATTTCGCCGCCGCGTTCAATTCCCGAAAGGCCGCCGAAGACGCAGGCGACGCCCCAAACGCAACCGGTGGTCAGAGCGGTCAGTCCCATGGCGTAGGTCATGCCCCAAAGCAACTTGGCCGCGAGGAACTCTCGGCGGCGTATGGGCCGCACAAATACCATGCGCAACGTGCCGGCGGAAATCTCGGAGGCGATCAGTCCCGAGGAATAGACCACCACGATGGTCAGGCCGAGCACGTTCAATGTCATCGGCGCCACGAAGGCGATAAAGTCGTAGCCGCGGGCCACGTAACCGCCGTCGCCTCCGCCAGACAAGGGCTCTAGCAGCGGGCTCGCGGCCACGAGGGCGACGACCAGTACCGGACCCACGTAGGTCGCTTTAAGGCGCGCCGCCTTCGTAATTTCGACGTAGTAAGCGTTGAGGATTCTAGCGATCACGTATTCAAGACCTTTAGGAAATACTCTTGGAGTGTCCGCCTGCGGGGAAGTACGCCCGTGATCTTATAGCCGGCGCCCAGCAAGAACGCGTTGAGGTGGTGCGAATCCTGGTCTTGAAGGCGCACGTACAACCGTCCCGGCTTTGCCTCGACCGAATCCACCCATTCCTCTTCTCGGAGACGCCGGGCCGCTGCCTCCGGCGCGTCAATAAGGATTTCTACGTTCGCGACGTCAAAAGAGATCAGCGTGTCTGTCTTCGCGCAGTCGATCAGTTTTCCTTCGTTCAAGACGGCTACGCGGTCACACAGCGACTCGACCTCTCGCATCAGGTGCGTGGACAGAATGACCGTAACAGACGCCTCGTCCGCCAGCCGACGCAACAGGTCGCGAATCTCGTGGGCCTGCTCGATATCGAGTCCGTTCGTCGGCTCGTCGAGGATCAACAATTCCGGTTCGGTAAGAAAGGCCTGCGCCAACCCTAACCGCTGCCGAAGCCCCATGGAAAGGTTGCCCGCCTTCTGATGGGCCATGTGAAGGAGGTCGACCATGTGCAACGCGCGGTCGATGGTGACGTTCTTTCGCGCGAGCCGGCACGAGATCTCCAAGTTCTTTTCCACCGAAAGATGTTCGTAGAACGTGGGCCGTTCGACGAGCACCCCCGTCCGTGGCGCGATCTCCAGGAAATTACGGTGCAGGTCCCGGCCAAACACGGAAATGGTGCCCGAAGTCGGGCGCGTCAGGCCGGCCAACATATAGAGGGCCGTCGACTTTCCCGCACCGTTCGGGCCCAACAGCCCAAATACCTCGCCCTGTTCGATATTTAGGCTCAGGTCGCTCACAGCGGCCCTGCGCCCAAACTTGCGGGTTACGTTCTTGAAAGATACACACTCAGCCATCTGTAGATCCTATCACGTTCCCATTACGAAAGGGAGCCTTGTCCGCCGGACAAACCGTATACCAGCACGACCTTCGCGCGGTTGCTTGAGCCGAATCGATCTACTAGTGGTGTGATTCAGCCTGATGGGACATTATCTTCTCGCTTGTATGTGAGCTGCGAACCGCTTGCTAATGTTGAGTCTTACAATCGAAGAGATCCTTCACTTCGTTTAGGATGACGTGAAGGGAGTTGGCTCTTCCGAACAGATAATGGTCGGCAATTGCGAATCGGTCCACCAGGGATGGGTCATGGGAGGATCGAGCCCGCAAACACCGAGGTTTTTCGAGATCTCGCTTATGCCCAGAATCCTGTCGACCGAATGCAACATGCAAGTGTTTCCGAGCAGAAAAGCGGCGCGGTGAACTTACTCTCGAAAATCGGCCAACTCGACGCAAAGACAGAGCACGTTGTCGCCGAGTTCCTTGAGTCGAACGGTATCCTTTTCGGTTACGATCGCGAGTCCTTCGTCCGGGATGGCGCTCGCTGGAATTTCGGCGTGATTGGGAGCGCGCACGAATCGGTCGACGCGTGCGCCCAACGACTCGAGCGTCGCGCGGAACGATTCAGGATGGCCAATCCCGCACAGAGCTGTCACGGATTGTCCTTTCAACATCGCTATAGGAAGCGTCTCGCCATCGGAAAACCGGCGAAGTTCGCGTGGCGCGTGAACGGTCTTGCGCAACGGCGCCGCCGGGTGAAGCGCCCGAACGGTTTCTACAAGTCCGTCCAAATCGTTCGCCTGGTCGCAACGCGTGAGCACAACCTCGGTTGCGCGTTTCATGGCGGAGAGCGGTTCGCGCAGGATGCCGCGCGGTATCAGGCGCCCATTGCCGAAGGGGTTTGCGGCATCGATCAGCAGCACATTCTCGTCCCGGTGCAGGCGCAGATACTGGAAGGCGTCGTCCAAAAGGAGCACTTCGCAGCCGTGATCGCGTACGGCGCGCTGGGCCATGGCGACGCGGTCCCTGCCTTTGAACACAATGATATCTGGAACTCTCGATAGCAGGAGCGCAGCCTCGTCGCCCAGCTTCTCATAGTATTCTCCCGGTGTAATTTCGGCAGAAATAACCTCCACCTTGGCGGCGGCCCTGTATCCCCTGGTGAGCACCCCGACTTTTCGGCCCGCGTCGATCTCCCGGGAAGCGCGCTCGATAACCGCGGGCGTCTTTCCGGTTCCCCCTGCCGTCAGGTTGCCGAAACTCACGACGTGCGCCTCGACGCGAGCGACCGGTTTCCGCGCACGGCTCCACATCCCTATGCGGACGAACGGTGTCGCCGCCGACAACAGCCAACCCAGGGGCGCGGGGATGGGCTGCCCATGGCGAACTCTGTCGACTAGACTTAGGGAAGACTTACTCTGATCGTTCGCAGAATCCGAGGCCATTTTGAATGTCCGTAGTCTCGGCCCTGTGCCAGCCTCTCCATAAAAGGGAGAGGGTTAGGTTTGGGCCTGCCAGTGAAGTAGCGGGCAAGTTCAAGTGACGAACTCCCCTCCCTTCCAGGGAGGGGTTGGGGGAGGGTCGAGCCGTGGCCACTACTCCGGTTCCCGAGGGCGGCGCAACGAGCAGGCCTCGGACGTGCGTACGCACGAATCCAATTTCCACTCCGCCTGCATTCACCCGCGCTGATTAAACCGCTTACCGACAAGCGCGGAAGCGATGTTTACTTTCTGGATATCGATCGTACCACCCGCGATCCCCCAACCCCAGGAATCACGCATACGGCGTTCGATGGGGTACTCGGCGGAATAGCCGTAGCCTCCCATCAATTGCAGCGCCGATCCAGTGACTTCTCGAGCCATTTCGTTCGAGAAACATTTCGCGACGCTCGACTCGAAAATGCTGGGCAGGCCGTCTTCCGCGTTGCGCGCGGCCCGGTGGATCAGGAGCCGCGCCGCTTCGACTCGCATCGCCATCTCGGCCAATTTCAACTGAACGGCTTGGAATTCCACGATAGGCTTTCCGAATTGTTCCCGTTCCTGCGTGTAGTTGACCACATAGTCGAGTGCGCCGGCCGCTTGGCCGAGCGCCATCGTCGCGTTGCCGCAACGCTCGAGGTCGAAGGCCTCCATGAGCTTCTTGAAGCCGCCCGCCGGCACGATAACATTGTCAAGCGGCACCTTGACGTCCTCGAAGAAGATATCCGACGACGGGATCCCCCGGAATCCCATCAGCCTCTCTTGGCAGCCAAAGGATACGCCCGGCCGGTCTTTCTCGACATACACCGCGCCGATGCCCTTCGCGCCTGCGTCGCCGGACATGCGGGAGTAGACGACATAGCCTCCGGAGTGGCCACCGCCGGAACACCAGCGCTTGGTTCCGTTCACGGTTACGCCATCCTCCGAGACAACGGCGCGCGTCGTCAGGTCCGTCAGAGCCGTTCCCGCGCCGGGCTCGGACATGGCGACGGCCACGACAAGATCGCCGCTGCACACGCGGGGGATGAGGTCGCGTTTCAGTTCTTCGGGGGCGAAATGTTCGATGGCGCGCACGGGTCCGACGTTCGCCTCGAATATGGGGAACGCGACCGCGGATGAAATCTTGGCAAACTCCTCGAGGACCAACAGAGCGTCGAGATTGCCCAGCCCCATGCCTCCGTATTCAGGCGCGATGTTGATTCCGAGGAAACCCATCTCGCCGTAGCGCTTGCGCCACTCGCCGGGCAGGGGTTCGCGCGATTCCTCGAGCGTGTTTGCTAAATCCGTCAGTTCATTGACGGCGAATTGACGCGCTAGATCTTGAAGTTGTTTCTGATCGTCGGTGAGTTGGAAATCCATGAACGTTGGTACCTTTGGTTGTGGTCGGCGCGAGAAGCATTTCCACCAAGACTAAGACCCCCAGAATACTCGATCTTGAGGGCCAGCGCTACACGGGAGCGAGGCACGGAATTGCAGTCAGTAACCACCGGCAGAGCTGGCGTCTGAGGAAGGCCCCTGAAAGGGGTCCGTCGATCGGATCAAGAGACGAAAGTCTTCCTTTGAAGACGCTACCGACAAAGGTCGCCAGGGCTGTCATCCTGAGCGAATGCGAAGGATCTCTTTCGTGCGCAGGTCGTTGACGGAGAAGAGATTCTTCACTTCGTTCAGAATGACGATATCGCGTTTTTATCGAGATTGCCAACTTGTGCCGGTCGTGTCTTTGAAGGGGGATCAAGGGATGCTGCCAGAGGAAGGTCAGCACTGCTTGGGACAGCTCCTGTGGAGCCTGCAAGCGGTGGTGGCCGGTGCGATTCCGCGACCTACTGGCCATGGCGCAGTATTTCATGGCGGCTAGAGCGTTCTCCAAACCCATTAACCGGGACGAGCTCTTGGCAGGAGAAGCGAGTTCCGCGTAGGGGGATTCTGGGGCAGGGGGATTGCCGACGGGGACGCCGCGTTGCGTCCGGAGTCTGCGGCCAGCTTTTGGCTTTTCTTGATTCGCGGGGAGCGCGTTTGTAGAATCCCGCCCTAATCTGCGTTAGCGCCTCGCCAAACCACAACCGCAAGAGGCTCGTTTTCACCATGCTTGAAGTCAAAGGATACCGGGCCTATCGTTTCTCCGAAAAGGCAGTCGGAAACCTCAGTGATGCGCTGACGCCGCCTTTCGATGTTATCGATGCGCTCCAACGCAAAGCCCTGGCCGCCCTAAGTACCCACAACATGACCCACGTGATTCTGCCCGAGGCCGAAGGCGCGCTGGACCGCTACGAGTCCGCGGCCAAGATCTTTTCCGGCTGGATTGAAGAGGGCGCGCTGGTTCGGGATCACGAGGATTCGTACTACTTGCTCGAACAGCGCTTCGAGGATCGGGGGGGCTCCGAGCGCGTTCGCCGGGCGCTTCTGGCGGCCGTGAAGATCCCCGACACCGAGGGCGAGACCATCCTCGGCCACGAAAAAACTTTCCGTCACAAGATAGAAGATCGCCTCGCGTTGACGCGGGCAGCGCGTATGATGCCGAGTCCTCTACTGGTGATGTACCGCGATCCGGAAGCGAAGCTCGGGGCTTTTCTGAGCCAGATGGATGGCCAGGAACCCGACTGTCAAGCCAAAACAATTGATGGGGTCACGCAGCGGTTGTGGCGGATTGCGGACAAGGAGGGCGTGGTCGCGCGCTTCTTCGCCGGGGAGACGCTTTACATCGCCGACGGCCACCATCGCTTCGCAACGGCCCGCGCCTATAGCGGCGAAGTCCGCCGGGACAACCCGTCGCTCACGCCGTTGCCGAGCGACTACGCGCTCCTTGGGTTGGTAGCCTTCGAGGACCCGGGACTTTTCGTGTATCCCGCGCATCGTATCTTCGATCTGCCGAAGGGCTTCGTCTTCGAGCGTTTCAGATCCGAATTGGAGAATTACTTCGAGGTGAGAGCGGTGGAAGGCGACCTCGCGCAGCATATGACGGGTCCGGGCGCCGGGACGACCTTTGGGATGGCGCTTCGCGGCGAGGGCTGTTTTGCGCTGACGCTCAAGGACGTGGATCGCCACGAGTGGCTTGGCGACGACCATGCGGCGGCCTGGCGCGACCTGGATGTGTCGGTTTTGCACCGGGGTATCTTCGAGGGGATCTTGCGGCTTAGCGAGGATGCCGAGCTTCTTTATGAACCGGATGAAGCCAACGCCCTGGCCCTCTGGGAACGCGGCGAGAAGGATGCCGTCTTCCTGCTGAAGGGCGTAACGCCAGGCCAGATCCGGGCCTGCGCGGATGCCCACGAATTCATGCCGCAGAAAGCCACCTATCTTTTTCCGAAACTTCCCGCGGGCGGAGCCATCTACGGCCTGGAGTAATGCGGGCCAGCCCTCCGCCCTGAGCGCTACGCACATCGCAAACGGCGGGTGTTCAGTTCGCGCGAATTGATCGTTCTCATTGCTTTGGCTACACTCCATTCAACTGACCGCGTCCAGTTTGAACGGAGTGTTGCCGTCCGTCAAACTGCTTGGGTTCC
>CAYNZS010000102.1:7461-13201 GCA_964401695.1 uncultured Nitrospirales bacterium | reverse complement strand
CTGCTTCAATCTCATTGGCTCCGGTCGCCGACGGGTCCATATGGGTAATCTCGGTGTAATGTAGCCAGCGGTATACGCCGCCTGAGCCGACACGCCTTCCTCGAGCGAGCCCAGCGTCGCCATAACGATGACGCCCACCAGCGACATGAAAAGCGACATAAACCCGGACGGCAGGCCGATTCGCGTGACCGATTTGAGAACGCTGAGATCTAGGCGAAGGGTGTGCCGTCGCGGAGGCCGAATCACCATTTTTCCGCGATGGATGAGTGCGAGCGCGATGCACAGGCTCGGCACGGGACCCGCGATGAAACCCCAAGCTGCGCCCAAAACACCGTAATCGAACCGCACGATCAACAAAACGCTGAGCGAGATATTGCACACTGTCGAGATGATGCCCAACACGAGTGGGGTTCGCACATCGCCGCTGGCTTGAAACGCCCGATTCACCAGGAGGAGCAGTAGCAGTGGAGCGCCCCCGAGCAGAATGGTGCGGAGAAAGGGCAACGCGTGCTCACGCACCTCCGGCGCCGTGTTAAGCCAAATCAGCGCCCGGGGGGCGACGAAATAGCCCAGAGGTAGCAAGAACACGACGAGAATCAGAAGCGTCACCTTGAAGGTCTCGTAGACAAGCCGGCTCAGCGCTTCGCTGTCTTGACGCCCCGTGTAACGCGCGACGTGGATGGCCATGCCCTGAAGCAACGCGATGTATAACGTGATCGTGAGAAAGAACAATTGCATGCCCACGCCGAAGGCCGCCAGGCCCTCTTTGCCCACACAATGACCGACCAGGCTTTGGGCCACGAAGACATTCAGGCCCCGCGCGATCTGGGTGCACACGAAGGGCCATGTCAGTTTCCAGACGGATCGGCGCACATTGCCGGACACTAGTTCTTCGTCGAATTGCAGCATGGAGGGAAAAGTTCGGAGAACCCTTGATTCGCCCACGACTCGGGCAGTGTTTCTGTTATTTTAGCACGTTTTAGAAGCCCGGAGATAGTTTCTCGCCGGTTTCGGCTTCAGTTGCATCGACCGAATTGACAATCACCCTCAGAAGCTTGACAATCGCAATTGTGTTGGCGAAGAATCTCGTGCGTGGCCGGTCAAGATATCCGGGCGAGCCGGGCGACTGGCCACGATAGTTGAAACGCGAATACGGCGAAAGGATTGACCGCATGAATACGACAAACGTGAGTCGAAGAGCATGGCCGGCTGTGACCGTGGCGATAGCCGCCGCCACCTGGTGTTCGTTTACCGCAACCGCGCAAGAGCGGTGGTATCCGTCCAAGCATGGGGCGGACGACACGCTTGGCGCGATTAACTTCCTGTCGCCGGAGAAGGTAGTTCAAGCCGCGAAGCTCATCAAGACGGGCAAGGCCTATGCGCTCGGAGTCGAGTTAGGCCGCGATACACCCGCGTACGGCACGAGGTCGTTTCAACTGTTTGCCGTGGGCTCGGGGGACGGTTCGGGCGCGTCCAAAGGGAGCAACAGGATGACCTCCAACGATGACTGGATCATCGCGTGGATGGGGATTGGCAGTCAGATCGATGGCCTCGGGCATCTGGGCATCGACCATCGTTACTACAACGGCGTACATGTCTCAGAGTTTTGGTTGGCGGACGGGTTGACGAAGTTTGGAATCGACAAGCTGCCTCCGATCGTTACGCGCGGCGTCTTGCTTGACATCGCCGGGTATCGGGACGAGACGATACTCGAAGCGGGCACGGCGATCAATCGCAAGGACATCGAGGGCGCGATGCGGACCCAGAAGGTCGAGATCGGCAGGGGCGACGTCGTGATTCTCAACACCGGTTGGCAGGCGTTGTCCAGCGTCGACCCGAAGCGTTTTATGGCGGGAGAGCCCGGCCTGGGCTTGGAGGGAGCGAAATTTCTTGCCGCGAAGGATGTCGTTGCCGTCGGCGCGGATCAATGGGGGTTGGAAGTAGTGCCGGGTGAGGATCCGGATATTCTCTTCCCTGTCCATCAGGAGCTTCTGGCCAAGAACGGCATTTACACGCTCGAAAACATGAAGACCGAAGAACTCGTCGCCGACAAAGCATGGGAATTCCTATTCGTCTTAGGGCAACCCAAGTTCAAGGGTGCCGTCCAGGGGATCATCAACCCCGTCGCCATACGGTGACGAGGACGCGTTACTTAAAGTAGAGGGCGGCGGCCATTGGCACAACAGACGAAGAGTCCTCCTTGCCCATCTCGCACAACGTGTAAACCATGTGCCCGGGTTGTACCCTCCACAATTTCCGGCAATCCAAAGGCCGAGTCGACTGTTGTCCCAGCCACGAGATTGTGGGACGTTTTGGAAGGTCAAACGCGCGAGGAACTTCGCGGGCTTGGCAGCGTCAAACGGAAAGACGGCAAGCGCATGGTTACTATTTCCGGTGAGGCGGAGGGCCGTTCGGGTCCAGCCGTCCTAGCCGACGTGCGATCCCGCATCAACCAAATCGAACTGCCCCCTGGCTACGCCATCTCCTACACCGGGGAGAACGAAGACATGACCGACACGACCCGCTTCCTCGTCATGGCCTTCATCTTGGCCATGTTTCTCATCTCGCTCGTCTTAATCACGCAATTAAACTAATCCATGGTCATCATGTCCTCCGTCCTCATGTCCCTAGGTGGTCTCTTCTTCGGCCTGCTCATTTTCGACACTCCCTTCGGCGCCATGATGACGGGGATCGGCTGTGTCAGCCTCGCCGGCATCGTCGTCAACAACGCTATCGTCCTCGTCGATTTCATCAACCAACTCAGCGCTAAAGGCCGCTCCGTCGAAGAAGCTATCGTGGAAGCCGGACAAAAGCGATTTCATCCCGTCACGCTTACCGCATTGACCACGATCCTGGGCCTGATTCCCATAGGCGTCGGATTCAGCTTCGGCTTCAGAAACCTGCAATGGAACTCGGGGAACGAAATAAGTCAATACTGGAGCTCGATGGCAGTCGCCATCATCTTCGGACTCGCCTTCGCCACCGTCCTCACACTCATTGTGATACCCGCGCTCTACAGCTTCACCGTAAGCGTAACGCGCGACAAGGCGAAGGGCGGCATGGAGGAGGAGTCAGCTCTCGCGAGGCGTACTTAGGAGCTGAGTTGCTAATCTCCCAATTGGCATAGGGGATCCCCCTGGGCGGAGCGTGCCGCCCACCTAATGTGTGATAGAGTACCGCACCAATCACAAAAAGCCGGAAGGAAGCCCCAATGGATTTCCGTTACACCGAAGAACAAGAAATGATTCGGCAACAGGTCCGCCAAATTGCCGATAGCTTTGACCTCGAGGGTTGGCGCCAACGCGACAAGAACAAAGAATACCCGCACGAGTTCTTCAACGCTTTCGCCAAGGCTGGATGGCTCGGAATCGCGATTCCAGAAGCCTATGGCGGCGCGGGTCTGGGCATCGTCGAAGCGTGCATACTTCTGCACGAGATCTGCGCGTCCGGCGCTGGCACCTCCGGCGCGTCGCCCATTCACTTCTCCATCTTCCCGCCCATGCCCATTGTGAAATACGGGAACGAAGAACAGAAACAACGCTTCCTGCCGCGCATCGCGTCGGGCGACTTGAAACTCGGCTTCAGCGTCACTGAACCCAACGCCGGCACGGACACGTCGCGCATCACCACGAGCGCCGTGCGCGATGGCGACGATTTCATCATCACCGGAAGGAAGATCTGGTCCAGCAACCTTCAGAACGCCGAGCGTACGCTCATCCTTACTCGCACCACGCCCCGCGAAGAGTCTGAGAAGCCGACGCTAGGGATGTCTCTATTCCTTGTGGACCTCGAGTCGGAGGGCGTGGAAATCCGAGAGATCGAAAAGCTCGGGCGCGCCGCCGTCGACTCGAACGAAGTCTTCCTCGACAACGTCCGCGTTTCCGCCGCCGACCTGATTGGCGAGGAAGGGAAAGGGTTCTATCACCTCATCGCCGGTCTTAACGCCGAACGCCTTCTAGTGGCGTCGGAAGCCATAGGAATCGCACGGGCTGCGCTTGGCCTCGCCATTAGATACGCTGGCGAACGTATCGTCTTTGATCGGCCAATCGGTCAGAATCAAGCGATTCAGTTTCCCCTCGCGGACGCCCATTCGAAGCTCGAAGTCGCCAATCTTATGGTTCAAAGGGGCGCATGGCTCTACGACAACGGTCTTCCATGCGGCGCGGAATCGAATATCGCAAAGGTGCGCGCCTGCAATGACGGCTTCGAAGCGTGCGACGCCGCCCTGCAAACACACGGCGGAATGGGATACGCCAAGGAGTACCATGTCGAACGCCTGTGGCGCGAAATTCGCCTGTACAAACTGGCCCCCGTTTCCCAAGAGATGGCGCTCAGCTACATCGGCGAACATGTGCTCAGCCTGCCAAAGTCCTACTAGCCCGGATATCTCACTGGTTTTCGTAGCGAGACGGTGGAGAAGGCTGCTATGTCGAAACATATTTGAAGCCTTTCGGACGACAGCGTGGCGGGCCACGTCGAGGTCGAAAGGCGAGAAAAGTCTCGTCAGAGCGGCCTTACCCTCCGTTGCAGTAGAAGAGCGGTGAAATATCCGGGTTAGGATCGGTGCAGGCTAATTCTGGATAGCGCCGTGGCACTTCTTGTACTTCTTTCCGCTGCCGCAGTGGCACGGGTCGTTGGGCTTTATCTTGGGCCCGACACGCTTGACGGGTCTTGCCTTCGGTTTGGGCCCCTCTCCTCTGCCGTCTTGCTCCTGGGCGGACGCGTCCTGTCCTGCAAGCGCGAACTTGCTAGTGTCGTAGGAGGCAAAACTGCGGTCCTGCTCCTTGTCGGCGGCTATGTATTGATAACGCGCGATCTGGGAGAAAGGATCTTCGTCGGTCGTTAGGATGCCTTTGCGCGCGTTGATTTCCCGTTTGTGGCGTACTTCCGGATCGGTAAGGCGGAAAAGGGTTTGGATGACGCTCTCGTACACCGAGAGAATCATATCTTGGAATTCTTCAAAGCCTTCTGTCTTGAACTCGAGCAGCGGATCCTTCTGACCGAAAGCGCGCAGACGCACGGACTCGCGCAGATAATCCATGCTGCGGAGGTGGTCAATCCACTTGTCGTCCACAGCGGAGAGCAGGGCCATCAACTCAAGGTCGTGGACGCGCCGCCGCGCGAGCCGGTCAAAATCGATGTTGGCGTCGTCGCCTCCGATCTGCTGTTTGAAGCTATCTCGCAGCTCGTCTCCGATAAGGTGCTCGCGGCGTTCGTACTCTCCGATGACTTGATCGAACAGCTCTGTTTCAAGGGGCTTTGGGTCCTCCATGGACTGGACGCGCATGTCGGGCTCGTAGCCGAAAAGTACCTTCAGGCGCGTGCCGAGGCCCTCCAAGTCCCACTCGTCGGGCTGAACGGATTCGGGCGCGTACTCTTCGACCGTATCGCCGACGATGTCCTTGATCATTTCGTGAAGTTGCTCAGTAATATCGCGGTCTTCCAGAACGTCTTCGCGCAGCTTGTAGATAACTTGGCGCTGCATATTCATGACGTCGTCGTACTTGAGGAGATGCTTGCGGATCTCGAAGTTGTACTCTTCAACTTGACGCTGAGAACGCTCGATGGATCGGCTTACCATCCTCTGATCCAGCGGCTGCTCGTCCATTTGGTCGCCGCCGAACCTGCCGATGAGGCGCTTCACTTTATCGCCGCCGAATAGGCGGGCGACTTCGTCTTCGAGGCTGACATAGAATCGCGTCGTGCCGGGATCGCCTTGGCGTCCGCAACGGCCCCGGAG
>CAYNZS010000102.1:0-7451 GCA_964401695.1 uncultured Nitrospirales bacterium | reverse complement strand
ATCTCGCGCACGCCCTCCGCCAGCTTGATGTCGGTGCCGCGCCCCGCCATGTTCGTGGCAATCGTGATAGCGCCGGGTTTTCCGGCCGCGGCGACGATAGACGCCTCGCGCTCATGGTGTTTCGCGTTCAATACCTGAAAGTTCTCGATACCGGACTGCTTGAGGAGTTTGGCGACGTGCTCGGATTTTTCGATGGAAACGGTGCCGACCAAGATGGGCCTACCGGTCTCTTGGATTTCCTTGATCTCCTCGACCACGTAGTTGAATTTTCCCCGTTCCGTGGCGAAGATGAGGTCGGTGAGATCGTCGCGGCCCATGGGAAGGTTCGTGGGCACTTGGATCACGTTCATGGCGTAGATTTGGTTGAACTCGACAGCTTCGGTGGCGGCGGTTCCGGTCATGCCCGACAGCTTATTGTAGAGTTTGAAGAAGTTTTGGTAGGTGATGCTTGCGACCGTTTGCGTCTCGAATTGAACGGCGACCCGTTCCTTGGCTTCGATAGCTTGGTGGAGGCCGTCGGAGTAGCGGCGCCCTTCCATGATGCGGCCCGTAAACTCATCGACTATCTGGACCTGTCCCGAGTTGACGACATACTCGTCGTCCTTCTTGAAGAAGGCGTGAGCCTTCAGGCTCTGCTCGATCATGTGAACGGTGCCGAGGGACTCGCTCGTGTAGAGGCTATCGAGCCCGAGGATTCTCTCGGACTCTTCCATCCCTTCCTCGGTGAGCAAAATATGCTGGCCCTTCTCTTCGGCGGTGTAGTGTTTCTCCTTGCGCAATCTACGGACCATGTCATCAACTTTGTAGTACATGTCCGAGCTGTCCTCGGGGCGGCCCGAGATGATGAGAGGGGTCCGGGCTTCGTCGACCAGAATCGAATCTACCTCGTCCACGATGGCGTAATTCAACGCCCGCTGGACCCGGTGTTCGGGGCGGTGTGCCATGTTGTCGCGCAGATAATCGAAGCCAAATTCGTTATTGGTGCCGTAGGTGATGTCGGCCTTGTAGGCGACTTGGCGCTCGAACATATGCATATCATGTTGAATGAGGCCAACGGTAAAGCCCAGAAATTCAAAGATGGGCCCCATCCATTCGCTGTCGCGCCGAGCTAGGTAGTCGTTGACCGTGATGAGGTGCGCGCCGTGTCCGGTGAGGGCGTTAAGGTACAGCGGCATCGTGGCGACCAGGGTCTTGCCTTCGCCGGTGATCATTTCGGCGATGGCGCCGTGGTGCAGGACGACTCCGCCCAAGACTTGGACATCGAAGGGGCGCATTCCCGTGACGCGTTTGGCGGCTTCGCGGACGACAGCGAAGGCTTCGGGAAGGAGATCGTCGAGGGTTTCGCCGTTGGCCAAACGCTCCTTGAACTCCCCCGTCTTCGCGCGGAGTTCCGCGTTGGTCAACGCTGCGCACGTCTTTTCGTTCCCGGAAACTGCGTTCAGAACGGGGGCCAACCTCTTGACTTCGCGGTCTTTGCTCGTCCCGAAAACGTGCCTTAGCAGTCCGCTCAACATGCCTCGTTCGCCTCCTTTCTTCGCTCCGTGTTACACTGCCCCAATAGCCAGGGAACTGCTCTTCATGGTAGCAGAGCAGCTCCCTCGCCCTCAAGCAAGCGGGTAGCGGGAACTTTTTGTAAGTTTTTGCGCATCAATGGATTACCGAAATATGGCAAGAGTTCCGCAGAGCGAAATCATCTCGGATCACCCATAAGGAAACCACTGCCGTTGTTGGGGTTGTACGTCCTCTCACTCGCTCTTTCCAGTTGCCTGCTGGGCGCGTCTGTCCGCCAGGCGATTGCCGCGCTCGGGTTCAACGCCGATTTTCAACATGGCGTGTACGCCGCCGGGGGCGTGGCCTGCGCCTTCGCCGCGATTCAGATGATCTACCTCGCGTTCTTGCAGTTTATTCAGCCCACCCGTTCGCGCGGTCCGTACGCTACCGAGACCCTTTCTCAACTGTCGGCTTTGGTCTTGGTTCCCTACCTCATGAAGGTTTCGGTCGAGTGGCCAGTCGAGGCGATGCCTAAAGTCGAGCCGCTCATCTACATCGGCGCGTTCGCCACGGCGCATTTGGCGTTCAAACTGGCGACGTTTTTCGCAACGTTGCAGGGCGAGCCGGGGGGGCGCCTTGGCCTGGTTGGATGGGCCGCCGCCATCGCGGTTTCCGGATGGGGCGGCTACATGGGCCTTTCCGCTTGGTACGAAAACATACCGTCGTCCGAACCAGCGCCGCATGTCGAAGCGTCCTACTATCGAGTCGGAGATACGTACGCCAAGGCGGCACCCCTGGTTGAGAGCGCTGAGCTTGCCTTCGAAACGACGCCCATCGATGGATACGGGTTGGCGCTTCGCTGGGCGAATCAGCCACGCGCTGACGCGCCTCTGGAAGAAATTTACGTTGCGGTCTCTATGGAAGGCGATGAGACGAAACCGTATTCGTGCCGCGTAGGCCTCAGCCCCGGGAACTGGGTCGAGATGCGGGTGCCCGCGCTCTACGTGCCAGCGAATCTCACGCGGGCAGTCGTTACGTGGTCGCGCGAAGCGCGACCGGAATGGCAGCGGCTGCTAGGCATCCGCCTCCCAGCCATAACGCTGGCCCCCGGACCCGGCGAAGAATACGCGACGCCGCCGGAAATGCTGCTGTCGGGCCCGCTAGAGCATGGAGTCCGGCCCAACGCGACCGGTCTCAATATCGTCTTAATAACCATTGACGGGTTGGATCCGTCGTACTTGGGTTCCTATGTTTCCGAGGCGAAAACGACACCCGAACTCGACCGGCTGGCCCGCCGTTCGGCTGTATTTCTAAGCGCGTTCGCCCCGGCGCTCGATGCGCAGTCGAATTTCGCGGCGCTCATGTCGGGGCTGCATCCGTTGCAGGCGGAGAGGGACGCGGCGGATCCCGGTGGCGCGGCGGTATTGCCCAAGGTTCTTGGGGACGCGAATTACGCGTCGGCGGCGTTTACTGAAGGGGAGGAATCTTCGGTGCGCGATCTCACGTTCCAGAGCGGGGCGGGGACTTCGTTTGAACTGTTTGACCCCTCGTACGATGCGGGGCTAGGTTCGGCCTTAACGCTAGAGAAGGCGCGAGAATGGATAGCCCTTCGTCAAGATTTGCAGTTCTTCCTCGCTATCCGGATTCGCGAACTGTCCCTTCTCGAATGGAACCCTCGCTACGCGGATGAGGAAGCGGTTACGTCGCAACGGCGCCCGCAGGGCGTATACGAAGCGGCGCTACGCTACTTGGACGGCGAACTCGGAGAGTTCTTCCGGTACATTCAGGAGCGCGGGATGCGGCGCAATACGTGTGTAATCGTGACCGCACCCTATACTATGGAATTCAACGGCGCGCTGGGCCAGCAAAAGGAATTGGGGCTGCACGAATCGAGCCTGAGGGTCCCCTTGATTGTTTCTACGCCCGGACGGCGTGCAACAACCCGAAACGAAGTAGTCTCTCTGGAAGATTTGGCGGGGGTCGTGGCTAGGTTGACCGAACTACCTCCCAGCAGCGGGTTGGGAGGCAGGGATTTTCTGAACGCCCCTTCGCGCGGCCGATCGATCAGCGTCTGGCGAAACCGAGGGATGGTTTCGCTGCGAACCACCCGCTGGCGGTACACGGCCTTGATCGAGGGAACGAACCGCCCAATGAACCCAGCGATACGAGAACAGTTGGGCCTCTTTGACGTCCGGAGATCCGAGGGTTGGTGGCAGCGCGATGTCTCCAGCCAGAATCCCGGGGTCGTGGAATCGCTTAACGAGGTTCTCTCGGTTAAGCTAAGCGAGTGGAAGAAAAACGGTTGACGCTGAAATGTGGCGTCCGTAGGTTCCCTGAGGCTCGCGCACACGATCGCGGCCCGTCACTCAGATTCTATGCATCCACCCGGTGGATGGCCCCACTCTTCAGCCGGGCAATGTAGTCGTCCACCATGCCTTTCACTTTCCCGGAGAGTACAAGCATTCCAATAATATTCGGGAACGCCATGCTCAGGAGGAGCCCGTCGGCGAAATCGAGTACTCTGCCGAGGCTGAGCAGTGGTCCGATGACAACGATCAGAACGTACACAATCCGGTAGGGCTGCACCCCGCGTGGTCCCACTAGGTATTCGATGGCCCGTTCACCATAGTATCCCCACGAGATGAGGGTCGAGTAGGCGAATATGAAAACGGCAATACACAGGACATAGGGAACGGCGGAGCCCAGGGCGGCGAAGGCTTGGCCGGTAACCTCGACGCCTCCCAATCCCTCGACTCCGACGTGGGATCCGGTGATGAGGATGGCAAAGGCCGTCATCGTGCACACGACGATGGTGTCGATAAAGGGGCCGAGCATGGCCACCGCGCCGGCCTGAACGGGTTCGACGGTCTTGGCCGCGGCCTGGGCGATGGAGGCGGAACCGAGGCCGGCTTCGTTCGAGAAGGCCGCGCGTTTCATGCCCTGCACGAGGACGCCGACGAAGCCGCCTAGCATGGCGTCGGAGTGAAAAGCGTTGGAGAAGATCGCGGCGAAAAGTGACGGCACCTCGGCAACGTTCATCACTATAATAAGCAGGCACACGCCGCAGTAGAACAGGCACATGGCGGGCACGAGCTTGGCGGTGACCTCGCCGATCCGCTTGATGCCACCGATGATGACGATGCCCGTCAACACCGCCATAGCGAAGCCGAGGACGACATGAAGCAGGCTCGACTCGCTGCCGTCGAAGAAGGTGTCAACCACGATGGCTACGGTCTGGTTGACTTGGAACATGTTGCCTGCGCCAAAGGCCGAGAGCACGGTAAGCACCGCGAAGAGGATGGCGAAGGCTCTGCCGATGACGGCGAGCCTCGGGAGTTTATCTTTGAATCCTTCGTCGAGGTAGACCATGGGACCACCGAGAACACGGCCGTCGTCATGGATCTGCCGATAGAGCTGAGCGCAGACACAAGACGAGAACTTCATGCTCATGCCAAAGAAAGCCGTGAGCCACATCCAAAAGACGGCCCCAGAGCCTCCGAGCGTAATGGCGATAGCGACGCCGGAAATGTTCCCCAACCCGACAGTAGCGGACAACGCCGTGGTCAGGGCCTTGAAATGGGAGATTTCCCCTTTCGCGTCTGGGTCATCGAACTTGCCGCGGATGACGGCGATGGCGTGGCCGAAAAGGCGCACGTTCAGGAAACCGTAGCGAATTGTGTAGAACAGGCCGCCCAGGACCAGGACGACTACGATGAGAGGGAGTTCACTCGCCAGACTTTCACCGCTCTCCAACTCGACGGGCCTGCTGTAGACGGCGAAGAACAGGACTTTGTTAAGGGGATCGACTACAGTTTCGCCAAACCAGGCGTCGAAACGTCCTTGCCAGCCGGCGGCTTCTTCTTTGGCAACCTCGTCCTGGGCTACGGCAGCGAATGGCAGGTACAGCGCCAACAGAAATGCGATGGCAAGAAGTCGGGCGAGAGTCTGGCGCGGCATAGGGCCCCTTCGAATGACGCGGCTTGAGCGGCGGATCGGAAATTCACCGGATTATAGTCAGGCCTTTGGGAGGTGTCAAATTGGGGAATGGCTCTTAGTTCGTGAGGATGTGTGCCGTCTTCCAAGAATGGCCTGCGCGGGGTGTCAATGGTATACTTGTTCAGTTGAGAGAAGGAGCGAGGTCACGATTGTGGGTGTCAGTTGCGATACGTGTGGGGTCCTGACTTGGCGAAGACGAGTACTTCTTCGCGGCGCGTTCTATGTTCTGTTGGGCTGCGCGTACGCCGATACGATTGTGGTCGATGGGAAGCGACTCGAGGATGTCTACATCCGGTCCACTTCGTCGTTTCACATTGTACTGACACCCGGCGATGGGAAGTCCATCGCCTTTCGCCACGCGGACGTGGACGAGAATAGCATCGAGTTTACGGCGAACACGGCGGAGCGGGAAGAGTTGCTCGACGCATGGACGGCGCAGAATCTCGAGAAGTCCAAAAGGAAGACATCCGCGGCGAATGTTTCACAGCCACGGGGAGGGGGGAAGGCCTCCCGTCGAAAGGCGCCGGTGACGGACCGTCCGAAGCGAAGATCGCGGCGTGGCAAGCAGGTGGCGAAGTTCATCAATCCCCGGGGGAACTCGTTGTTGACAGATCGCCCTGAAATGTACGAGGGGCGGCCGGACTACATTGAGATCGATTTTAACTTCACGTCGATCCGGGTGCCCAAGCGGTATCGAGGACTGGGCGGCGCGGCGTTGGGTGGGAGGGCCCCTATCGACGCGCTCGTTCGCCACTACGCGAAAGAATATGCCGTGGATCCGCTCTTGGTGTACGCGGTAATCAAGGTGGAGAGCGACGGAAAGCCGCGGGCGCGGTCGAGCAAAGGGGCTAGTGGCCTGATGCAGTTAATGCCAGGCACGGCGGCGGACATGGGAGTAACGAATCCTTTCGATCCGGCGCAGAACATCGCCGGGGGCACACAGTACTTAGCCAAGTTGCTGGAGTTGTTTGAAAACGACTTGCCCAAGGCGCTTGCAGGTTACAACGCGGGGCCGGGCAATGTGAAGAAGTACGGCGGGATCCCGCCGTTTCGCGAAACGCGCGATTATGTCAAGAACGTGCAAAAGTATTACCGGGATTATACGCGCGATGGGACGCCGTGTGTTGGACGCAAGGGGATGAGCGCGCGTTGATCCAGACGCCACTCTCAGGCGCCGTTCCGATCGTCTTCTGTTTCGAGGAAGTAGTTGCAGCCCCTGACCTCTTCGTCTTCGATAATCTCCCACGCGTCATTTGGGTCGGTGGCGGCTATGAGGCGCGTCCTGACTTTCGCGCTTGAGATCATGGACGAGAGGCTGGCTAATACTTCAAGGTGGAACGCTTCGTGTTCGCTAGGGGTGACGATGAGGGCTATCAGCTTGACAGGGCGTCCATCGAACCTATCGAAGTCGACTCCTTCGGGACAAATTCCAAGAGCGCCCTGGATGGCGGAGCCCGACTCCACGCGGCCGTGCGGAATGGCGGCTCCCTGTCCGATAGCGGTGGACATGTCTCGTTCGCGCTGCTCGATGGTAGCGTACAACGCGTCACGCGCGCTCGACTTGAGGCGGTGCGTTCGCGCGTAGAAGTCCGTCAGCTTTGCGAGGGCCTCCCACTTGTCTTCTGCTACGAGGTCGGTGAGGATGAATTCCTCTTGCAGAAATTCGACTAGGTGGCGGCGGTCTAACCCAGCTTCCTTGGCCATGCGCAGGGCGGCGCGGGTGAAAAATGGCCCGACGATCTCGTTTATCGTGACGGCGGCCAGAATGATCGTGCCGATGTAAGAGGAGAGTTCGGCCGGGATTCAGGAATCACCAACAAGAAAAGGGGACGCCCTTACCCACCGGCCACATCCGTCGCCGCTCACGGTGAGCGACGGATGGCTCCGGCAGGAAATGGCTTAGCTACGACCCTAACAGCCCGTGGTAAAAGTCCGATTTTGTCTCATCGAAAGTATTGACAGAT
>CAYNZS010000101.1:0-13211 GCA_964401695.1 uncultured Nitrospirales bacterium | reverse complement strand
CTCTCAAGAGCCCAGAATTGACAAAAAAACGAGTCGCAGAGCACCTGCCCCGGAAACTGTGAGATATCCGAGCTAGGCCCTCTTTCAGAGAGGAAGGGGGGCAGTGGCTCAAAGGCTCTTTCTCGGCTTCTGCTATCCTACCTGGCATGAACGAATCCGTCGAAGAAATCCCGCGCGACCGCTTGGCTCTTTTGGGCGCGCCGTCCACGCGGAAGAGCCCCGAAGAGTTTCTCGCGTCTTTCGACTTGGCCGATGTGTCCACGTCTTCCGGTTGCTACATTATGGCCGACGAGAAGGGCAAGGTCATTTACGTTGGCAAGGCGAAAAACTTGCGGTCGCGCGTTCGGCAGTATGTCAACAAGCAGGACAGCCGCTACAGCGTCAAGTTCCTCATGGGCCGGGTCGCCCACATCGACTTCCTGATCACGACGAACGAGAAGGAGGCGCTTCTCCTCGAGAATGGCTTGATCAAACAGTTCAGACCGCGTTACAACGTGCGTCTCAAGGACGACAAGACTTACCTGAGCCTGCGCCTCGACACGCGCGAGGACTACCCGCGGATCACCGTCGTGCGCCGGTATAAGAAGGACGGCGCGCTCTACTTTGGGCCTTACTCAAGCGCGCAGTCGGTCCGCGAAACGGTTCGCCAAATCCAGCGCGTATTCCCTTTGCGCACCTGCTCGGACCACGTGCTCGAAAATCGCATGAGGCCGTGCATCTACTATCAGATGAAGCAGTGCGTGGCGCCGTGCGTCGGCTACACGGATCCGGAACGCTACGGTGAGATAGCAGAACAGGCGGCCATGGTGTTGAATGGGCGTAGCGACGAATTGGAGAAGCTGTTTGGCGACCGTATTCAGAAACATGCCAAAGCGCTCGAGTTCGAGCAAGCCGCCGCGATCCGCGACCGCCTCTATGCCCTGTGCCGTACGCTGGAGAAGCAGCGGATGGTGGACGTGCCGGGCGCGGCCGAACGGGATGTGTTCGGCCTCTACACGCAGGGGCGGTACGCCGAGATCCAGATACTGTTTTACCGCGGCAGCAAGATGGTCGGCGGGCGCTCGTTCTCGTTTAAGCAGCGGGAAATGCCGTCGGAAGAAGTCCTCGGCTCGTTTCTTCTTCAATACTATAGCGAAGGCCCGGTAATTCCAACCGAGGTCCTCATCCCGCTGCCCCTCGAGGAGGCGGAAACTCTGGGCGAGATCCTGTCCGAGCAGCGTGGCTCGAAGGTCGCCGTTCTCCACCCGCGGCGGGGAGACAAGAATGCCCTCGTCGAACTGGCCTCCCGCAATGCGAAGACCAGCTTTCGAGAGAAACGCGTGACGGAAAAAGCGCAGTCCGACTTGCTCGATCAGGTCCGCGAGAAACTGAAGTTGACGCGGCTGCCGGCGCGTATCGAGTGCCTCGATATTTCCACCCATCAAGGGGACAAGAGCGTGGGTTCGATGGTGGTCTTCGAGGGAGCCGAACCGAATAAGGCGCGATACCGCCGCTACAGCATCAAGCGCGTGGAAGGGCAGGACGACTTCGCCATGATGCGCGAAGTGCTCATGCGCCGGTACAAGCGGGCCATTGAGGAAAACGATTTGCCAGACATGGTGCTCGTTGATGGCGGGAAAGGGCAACTGAATGTGGCGACGGCCGTATTCGCTGACTTGGGCATTGAAGATCTTGATGTGGCGAGCATCGCGAAAGCGCGCGCCGAAGAAAGCGGCCATTCCCCCGAACGATTCTTTCGGCCCGGACGGGCCAATCCCATCGTCCTGCGCCAGAATTCGCCCGTCGTCCACCTACTGGCCCGCGTCCGCGACGAGGCGCACCGCTTCGCTATCGCCTATCACCGCAAACGGAGGACGAAGGCCGCGTTGCGCACTCAGTTGCTGGACGTGCCGGGCATCGGACCCGCCCGCGCAAAGAAACTCTTGACCCAGTTCGGCTCAGTTGCGAGAATACGCCAAATGCCCGTCGGGGACATCGCGCAAGTCCCGGGGCTTACCCTTGAACTCGCCAAAGCCATAAAGGGCTATCTTTCCGCCATTGCCGGCGGTGGTTCAGTTGGAGACCGTTGATGACAAGTTTCGTTTTGGCTGTGGTCGTTGCGCTCTTGGCACTCGTGGCCGTCAAGGCGCTGTACGGGATGTTCATTTCTTTCGCGCTTGCGGAAGATCCCCGCGCCGACGAACTGCATATGGTGGACACGGACGACCGCTGGCAAGTGCGCCTCGCGCGCTACAGGCCCGAGGGGAACGAAGGCGAGCCGGTCCTTGTCGTTCCGGGTGTGTGTGGAAATCAATTCTCACTCACCTCGCCCGAAGGCGATTCGCTTGTCGATGCGCTTCGGGAACACGGATTCGATTGCTGGGTAATCGATCTTCGCGGATCGCGCAGTTCTCAGGCGCCGCTCGGAAAGAGCCGGTTCAGCGCGACCTTCGACGACTACCTTCAGTACGATCTGCCCGCCGCTATCGATTTCATCCGCAGGACCACCGGCTTTCGCCAGGTCCACTGGGTGGGCCATTCGATGGGCGGAATGTTGCTGTACGCCTATGAACTGATGCATACCGACAAGTTTCTCGCCAGCGGCACGACTTTGGCTGCGCCGCCCGGCTTCGCCAATGTGAAACTGCGCCGACCGAATTTCCAGCTCTCGTTGCTGTCAGCCATTCCCGGGATATGCGAGATCTACCTCCGGGCCGTCGCGCCGTTGATCCCGTTGGTTGCGCCGCTGGTTCCGTCGTCGCGGCTCAACACGCCCATCGATCCCATCAGTTGGCCGAACATGCACAAGCGCGTCAACGCGGCCGTGTTCTTCAACATGCTGGAAATGATACCGCCTCGAGTGGCTGATACTCTGTCCCTCGCCGCGGCGAAGAACCAACTGCGCGTAAACGATGGCCAAGCGGATTACATTTCCGGACTCAAGACGCTGCAAGTTTCCCTGCTGTGCGTCTACGCTGCCAACGACCCCTTTATTCCCCAAGATAACGCGCACGCTTTCTTCGAGGCCCTGCCGAAGAACGACAAGGAGATTCTCACGCTGTCGAAAGCGAACGGCTGTGAACAGGACTATGGCCATGTGGATGTGGTCCTCGGCGCGAATGGCCGCAATGAGGTGTACGGGCGCGTAGCCAATTGGCTGGACGCGCATTCGAGTGTGGGGAAACTGAGTACTGTTGATTCGGAAGGGCTCGTGAACGCCAAGCCGGGCGGAGATGCGTCATGGCGCAAAGCACTCAGGCGCGCCGCCGATGTCATGTCCGATTTCGCCGTCGGGACTGTGGTGAAGACGTCGCCCCGCAAAACGGCCGCAAAGAGTGTGAAAGCGAAGGCTGCGCCCAAAAAGAAGAAGAGCGCGGCGAAAAAGACAGCCTCAAAGAAGAAAGCTCCGACCAAGAAATCGTCCGCGAAGAAGAAGGCCGCCGCCAAAAAGCCCGCTGCGAAGAAGAAGACAGCCGCGAAGAAGAAGGCTGCCGCGAAATAATCGGCGGAGCCACGAATGGCGAGGGCCCTGTCTGAAAGCGCCAGCTGGGCCACACAGAACTCGCGGACGCGGCGCGCCAGGCAAGCGAAGAGGGATCTATGAGTCCAAACGAAGCATCGACGGAAGTGGCCGCTATCGGCGGTCGGCCTGGTGGGTATACGGCCGCGTTCATGGCGGCTGATCTGGGGAAGAAGACCACGCTCATCGATCTCGACCCCAACCCCGGCGGCACGTGCCTTTATCGTGGCTGCATTCCCTCGAAGACCCTCCTGCACGCCGCGAAAGTCCTTACCGAAGCCAAGGAGGCCGAACACTGGGATATCCATTTTGCGTAGCCCGAGATTGACTTGGACAAACTCCGCGAAAGCACGGCCGCCGTGGTCGCGCAAATGACCGGAGGATTAGGCCAGCTCTGCAAAGTGCGAAAAGTGGACTTGATCCAGGGCCGCGCATAGTTTACGAGTTCGTCCGCACTGCGTATCGAGCGGGCCGGCGGCGAAGCGCAAGAGCTTAGGTTCGAGCACGCCATTCTAGCGACCGGCTCGAGACCGTCCACCTTTCCCGCGCTTGAACTTGACTCCTCGCGCGTGATGGATTCGACGGACGCACTGAAAATCGAGTCCATTCCCAGGACATTGCTCGTCGTGGGCGGAGGCTACATCGGCCTCGAATTGAGTACGGTCTACGCCGCGCTCGGCTCGAAAGTGACCGTCGTGGAAGTCCTGCCAACGCTGCTGACTGGCGCGGATCGGGATTTGACGAAACCGGTAGCCAAGCGCATGGAGGCCATGTGCGAGTCGATCTTGCTTGAGACACGCGGCGGGAACGGACCCTGAACAAAGATTCGAGAGAGTGCTCGTGAGCTTTGGGCGCTCGCCTGTCACCGAAGGGCTTGGGCTGGAACATACGGGTGTCGCCGTCAACCGGCAAGGCTTCGTCAATGTAGACCGCCAGATGCGGATAGACGACCCCCGTATTTTTGCCATCGGCGATACCGTCGGTAAACCGATGCTCGCGCACAAGGCCTCACACGAGGGGCGTGTCGCGGCAGAAGCGTTCGCGGGACACAATGTCGCGTTCGAACCGCGCGTCACCCCCGCCGTAGTCTTCACCGACCCCGAGGTCGCTTGGTGTGGACTCACCGAGACGCAGGCCAAAAGCTAGGGCATGAAGGTCAAGGTAGCGCGATTCCCATGGGCGGCATCCGGGCGCGCGACGACCCTGAATCGGAACGGCGGGCTCACGAAAATCATCCTCGATCCGAAGACGGACGAGATCCTGAGCGTCGGCATTGCCGGATCCATCACCGGCGAACTTATCGCGGAAGGGAGGCTCGCCATGGAAATGGGCGCCACCGCAAAAGACCTTGAGTTGACGATCCACCCGCACCCTACCCTCAGCGAAACCGTTATGGAAGTCGCCGAGATGATCTACGGGATGAGCACACATATTTACCGCCCTCTGACTCCTCGCTGAAACGAAGGTTGACTGATTGCTTGATCAAGTGTCCGCGCAGGAAGTGTGAGCCTTCTCCACCGTCTCGCTACGGAAACCGATGAGATATCCAGGTTAGGGGAGGGTAGGCGCTGCGAGGTGCGGATTTCCGTGGCGCTGAGTCAGTCCGCCCCGCTCATCGTCACGCGAATCGAGCCTTCGTAGAACCCGTCCGAAATGGCGAGCAGGGCGGTTAGTTCTTCGACGGGAGCGGTTTTGTTCTCCCATTCTTTGACGGTTTTCTCGAAGGACTCGGGCGTATGGCCTCTTAACAGATCATTTTCGGCCAACAGCCGTCCGGCTTCGACGATGGGGTCCAGGCACAAGCCGGGCCGGATCGAAAAGTAGACGTTCCCCGGATCCGGCAATTCGCTCTGCGACGCGGGCGCGGCCCAAAGGGACTCGGCGTAATCCCGCCTGGAGCAGGCCAGCAACACACCGCCGTACGAGCCTACGACCGATTCCGTGGACGGTCCGGCCATCCCCGGGATGTAGGCCCGCTGAGCATTGGAATCGTAGTAGGCGCGTGGCCGCGTCAGGGCGGGACTCGCAGGCGGCGCGGGCAACGCTTTCGCCGCGGCGTCAAACGATTCGGTTTGAGAATCCACCGTAAGCGCAAACTCGGGGAACGGCACCGTCTCGTTCACGTCGATCCCGGTCCAGCTCAGGCGAAAGCCCGGTCCCGCAGGGCCGAGCAACGAAGTGAGCGCACTCGGGGTCGAGGCTTCTTCGGCCTCTGTCCAGCCGCGCCAGGTCACCGGCGAAAAGAAATCTTGCGCGAAGGCCTCTCCCAGAGCGGGCCACAATTCATCGAGGGTCAGACCAAAGTTGATCGATGCCATGGCGGGCGAATCGAGCGGTTCGAGTAGCGGTACCGGACGGGCGCGCGCGGTCAACTTCGCGAGGCGCGCTTCCCATTCGGGGCGGACCACGGCTTGAAACCGCAGCTCGCCATCCTGTACGCCGAAGCGCAGCGCGAAGCCCACGGACGCTAAGACTTCGCCGCCCGCGTTTGTTGGTTCCAGCGCTACCATGCCGCGCACGTCCTCGGCGCCAGCCGCGCCGAACGCCGTCTCGATCGTGTCCCGCGTCTGATGTTCATCTTCGCCGAGCGTTAAGGCGTAGACGAGCGACCTGCGGTCTAGGCTCGCGATGAGGATGCGGCCGCGCGCGGCATAGTACACGCCGTCTTCGCCGAGCCTGCGGATTTCGAGCCCGCCGGCTCCGTCCTTTTGTACGCCTGGAAGAAAGCGGTTGAAGCGTTCGGCAAGCGTACCGACGGGAGACATGCGCGTGACCGCGACGGCTTTCGACAGATCCGAGGGGTCGGAGGAAGACACATGCACGCGCACACCCACGATATTGGGCAGAACCCATTCGGGCAGACCGAAGTCATCTGTCAACCACTGAGGCGCACCGGCGAGAGGGTGGTCTTCGGGCAACAGGCGCCAAACCCCGGAACGGGCGGCATCCCCGCGCTTCGCCAACAGGTCGGTAACGAACAACTCGAGCCGCGCGTTGTGCGCAATATACTGTTCCATCGGATGGGAATCACGAATAGCCCACAATCCGTACGCGAACAGCACGAAGAAAAGGAGCGCAAATTGGATTAGCAGCGGGGCTCTGGATCGGCGTTGCGTTCGCTGCGAAAGCCGCCGGTTCGGACGCGTGTATGATCGGATGGCATCCGTCATCGAAGGGCGCCGAGCAACGAAATTGTTTCGTATTCGCCGAGGCTCCCGTCGGCGTTCGGGAAGGCGATATGCATGCGCCGCGCGGCCGGTTCAAATACAACGGCGTGACGAGTCGAGTCGTTGAAGATCCGGCCCTGGGCTGGTTGCCTACGTTCCGCGTCACCCAATATCACCTGCAACTCGGCGACGGCGAGAATGCGTTCATTGACAGAAAGATCCTGTACGCGCTTGTATCGCGCGGCAATCGAGACGTCGAGTCCCGGCGTATCGGGAAGCGTTCCGAACAAAAGTCCTTCTTCCGGTTCACGAACGCGGACCTCCCCGTCCAACTCAAGGACGGCCGCGCGCCTGCCTTCAGGATCCGCGACCAACACATGATACCCGCGCAGGGCGTCGTACCCAACAATAACTTCGATGGCCTCCTCCAACGATCCCGCGGCAAGAAGTGCTTCGCGGAGCACGAATTCGATAGGTGGAGCGGTCCAATCCGACCGGGGGGCGTCTGAATCTTCGACACACACAACTATTCCCGCATCGTTCATGCCGGTGAACACGCCGGCATTCCACGCGAAGCCGACGTGGATGTAGCTGCGGCCCTCGCGCGGACGGACGATCAGCGCCACCGGCTCCTCCTCCAACGGCCAATCCAAACTTCGCGCGATTAGCAGGCCATCCGCGCCCGCGCGGTCGCCGGTGGCGGCCATCATGGTGCAGAGGGGCGCGGCGTAGAGCGCTTCCTTCTGTTCGGGCGCGAGGTAGATCGCGGCATTCTGCAGCATCCACACCGCGTCGAAGGGCATGTCCAGCGCGCCGGCCATTCCCGCGACTTCGCCAATCAGCGAAGGCGGCAACGCCTCAAGGAGAGGGCGTGTGGTCATGCCGAGGATCGGCAGCGCAAGCGGCGTGGTGTCGACAAACGATGGGGCCAACGAGAACAAGCCCGAGTCCGGCTTGAGTTCGCCTTCATCGACCGGTTCGAAGACACGTTCGCGGTAAGCCGCGCGGATTTCGTCCTCAAAAGCCAGCGCCCGGCCGTGCCCTATCTCCCGGAACGAACCGGCGAGATCGACGCGCGTCCCTCCGGCGAATGGGCGCTTCGGCGCACCAACGGGTTCTGTCTCGCCCGGAACCGCCGGCGCGCGGGATTGCAGCGCGGCGAATTCCCGATAGAACCACGCGTCGATCAGCGGCCCATAGAAGCTCATGTTCGATTCGTATGCGCCGCTGCCATAGAGATCGCGCGTGACGAAGTAGCCGAGGTGATCGTTGGCGAGGCCCACGGTAAACTGCGCGGCGTATCCACGCGCGAGCGCCTGCCGCCGCATTTCGAGGCCGATCTCGACCACCGGTTCGCCGGGGAAGAACGTGACGAGCAGATCGCCGATCTCCAGCGTCTGCAGAAACGTCTGATCGGGAAGAAAACTGTCGGCGAGCGTTGCAGGCAGCTTGGGTGTCGACGAGGCGATATGAATCGAGAGCCCCTGCCCCACGAGGCGATTCGCTACTTCTTTGGTGCGGATGGCGAGGAGTCGCCCGATGGATTCGGTATGTTCCCAGCCCTTCTTGTCCTCCGGATTGCCGCAGGCCTGATTACCTTCCGCCCCGTTCAGGAACATAGCCACGCAACCCTGAGCCGTCAGCGCCTCGAGTGCCGCGTAATAGTACCCAAGATAGTCGGCGGAGAAAGCCAGCGAATACTCTTCGCCAACCGTCGTCGGATGGGCGGCGAAATTGGATATAATCGCGATGGGACCGCCGTCGGAATCGTCCACGCGTATCACGCCGATCTGCGCATCGAAAGGGCCATCGGAATCACGGCGGTTCACGGATAAGACCTGTTGATCGGCCGTACCGAAGGCAATCGTACCCCGTTGCCGGGCATCGTAGGCCTGCTGCATCGAGGCCCTGAAGTGTTCCGCCGTTTCATCGAGCAACTCGGGTATGAAACGGCCCGAAACCGCTCGCGCCACGAGCGGTTTCATCATGCCGCCATGCCCGCTATGCGTATGCGTTGCGGCAAGGATGACATTTTCGGAGGCCACCAGGCCGGACGCCAACGCGAGAACGCGTTCGCGCAGTTCGCGATTGATAACGCACAAATCCGCCGTCACCAGAAACATCCGCGTGTCCGCGTCCTCGAGATAGAGCGCGCGGACCCATAGAGGATCGTGGACCTCGACGGCGCCACGGCCTTCGCGATTGCTATAGCCGTTGAGCGGCACACCGGGCGACGGGGTCATCTCGACCTTGGCCGCGCCCGCGACAAGCGCGTAGGCGGAAGGTTCGAAAAACAGAGCGGCGCTCCCGCAAAGCAAACCGATTGCCCCTATAAGATTCCTGCGAAGGGAGAACATCCAGACCCGATCCGTTATGTGAAGAAGAAACGCGCGACCCGCCGCCATAGTACCCATCGACAACAATGCGTTCAAAACGCCGGAAGGCTGCTTTTTGGGTTTCCGTCCAAGCCCCCCTATGTCTCAGGACATCTCCCGCTCCCGCGGACCTGAGCGAACATCAGAGAGATCTTCACGGAAGGAGAGAGAAGCCTGCTACTCAGTTGCTTTAGTCAATTCCGTGAGTTCTTTGCGCAACTGGGTTTCGAGCGACGCCTTGGACAAGAAACCAACGTGAATGATATCCATGAGGCCGCCCTTGCCTATGATCACCGTCTGCGGAATAGCGTCCGCCTGGTACGTTAGGGAAACCTCTCCGGTGATATCTTTCGCAACGGTCAGCCCAGTGAGGTTCGAGCTTTGCAGGAAAGCCCGGATCTGACCGTCAGTATCGCCCGAGTTGATAGCGAACAACTTGACGCCCCGGTCCGCGAACTCTTTGGATACCTTATCTATGACGGGCATCGCTATGCGGCAGGGCTGACACCATGTGGCCCAAAAATCGAGAATATAGATTTCGTCATCCTTCTTCTTGGCCAAGTCCAATTCGCCGCCACCGTAGATTGGGATGACGAATCCCGGCGCGGGCTTGCCTTCGAGCGGATGGGGGGGCTCAAAAGACCTGACCAGCTTAACGCCTTCCGGCGGCGAGAATTCCAGCGTATCGCGCCGGTCGCCCCCAACATTCCAACGCTCGAATTCCACCTCGACATCTATCGTTAGTTTCCTGTTCTGGGCTTCAAACCGCTTTATGAATTGGGTCATATCGGGAACGATACGGCGAATGGTTGGTGTGCTGCCCGCGTCGACCCACATCTCCCATGTGTGGCCCCGGTTGGACAAGCTGAGGCGATGCGTTTGGTTTCCACTGACGGACTCCTCGCCCACATACGACACCAGCGCGCCTACGAAGGGCTTCGAAGTAACCAACTCGGAGAGGATCGCAACGGCACTATCGACGGGGTCCCAACCGGATCCGGCGACAACCTGGGCCACGCCCCCGACCCGTGGGGCAACCGTGTATTGGCGAAATTCTGGGATGTAGGTGGTCACGTTGCCGGGGGCGGTAGAGATAGCTATCTCAAGATCATCGCTCTTGAAGCGTATCGAGGCACTGTCGGGGGGGGTGTACGAAATCCGGTAGGGAGTATCCACCGCAAGCGGCTCACCATCGACCTGGGCCGTGAAGCGCAACTGCGAATCGAAATCGAATCCTCCCGCATCGACCAGATAGGCTACAAGGCCATCGAGTATCTTTTGGCCTTTCTCTTCAGGACTCTGGTCCGGTTCCGCGCCGAAAGCGGGCGAAGCCACTCCCGCAATGCCCAATAACGCAACTGCGGTCATGCTGAACAACGTTCTGGTAGTCATGATTCGGTCCTTTCAAGAAACGGAACCGGGAAATCCCAACCCGGACAAGTCACCGGTTTTCTGCTCCACCGCCTCGCTACGAAGACCCGGGAGATATCCGGGCCAATCGTCTCAAACCTGGATGCCGCTAGCGATACCGCATGCGCCTTGGCCTCAAGCTGATCCGATTAACTATGCCAAATGCGAACCATCCTATCAACAACCTCGTGGGTCATCTTGTTCCACGGTTGTTGCCTGCGCAGGCATTCCCTGCCCTTGTCTCACACCCAAGCCGGGGCGTGGGAAAGGGGAACGTTCCGCGCGTCAGCGGCGAAATCCGCCGCATGCGCTGGTTAGGCATCTCCTTTCGAGACTTTGGAATGCCCCCTCTTGAAATGGGGTAACTCCTGGTGGTCACTGAGAACTGACGAACACCGAAGCTCTTGCTTAAGCCCCGTGGCGCCAAATGTTGTCTTTCCAGCAGGAGGATCACAAAGGAGTACTCGCCATTCGTAATACGGCCGATCGAGATGGATTCTTTGATTCGTGTCAATGGAAGAAGTAAGAAGTGACATCTGGAAACTGCTATCCCCCCAGCAAATATCGATATGGAGATCGGTGACATCGTGGAAAGTCAACGTTGCTGGCGCGACTTGAAACCTTGGATACATATCCGTTCCGCAGACCCATTCCACAATGAAGTCGATATCGAATACGAGGTCACTTGTCCAGTCATCGATATCCGAATCGCCAATACGGAATTCGAATCCATGGATATGACTATCATGCCACGAAAGCAGGTCAAAATCCGATTCAGTATGTGTGGACTTCATCAGTGTTCCCGAGTGGTCTTGCCTAACAGCCAAGTAGCCCGCTGTTAACACGAAAGTCTTTCCGCGCCTCCGCGGTGAATTCTCTCGATCGTCAGTAGGCCTGGGCCGCGATGACTCGCCGCTTGGATTCTCCGCCGCACACGATGCACTTCCCAGATTCTTCCTCCCCGTCGAAGGGGATGCAGCGGATGGTCGACTTCGTCTTGTCTTGCAGTTTCGATTCGCAGAGGTCTTCCCCGCACCAGTGGACGCGGAAGAAGCCGCCGCCTTTGATGGCCTTCTTGTATTCGCCGAAGTCGTCGCAGTCGCGCGTGTTCTCGGTCATCCGTTCCTGCGCGCGCGCGAAGAGAGATTCTTGAATGGTTACGAGCAACGCTTCGAGTTTCTCAAGCAGCCCCTCCATGGGCATAGCGGTCTTTTCGCCGGTGTCGCGGCGCACGACGACGACCTCGTTGTTCTCGCAATCGCGCGGCCCCATTTCGATGCGGATGGGCACACCTTTCACTTCCCATTCGGCGAACTTGCGGCCGGGCTTGATCGTGTCTCGGTCGTCAATGCGGTAGAACAACTTGTCCCAGTCTGCGGTGAGCTCCCTGGCGCGTCCGAGGACCAGTTCCCGCTCCTCATCGCTGCGCCAGATGGGGACGAGGACGGCTGGGAGCGGCGCCACCTTGGGTGGAATTACAAGGCCGTTGTCATCGCTGTGGCTCATGACCATGGCACCGATGAGCCGCGTCGACACGCCCCAACTGGTCGCGTACACGTACTTGCGCTCCTTGTCTTGATCCTGGAACTGCACGTCGAAGGCTTTGGCGAAATTCTGACCCAGGTTGTGCGACGTGCCGGCTTGCAGGGCTTTGCCGTCCTGCATCATGGCTTCGATGGAGTAAGTGTGCAGGGCGCCCGCGAATCTTTCTTGTTCCGTCTTCCTGCCCAAGATGGCCGGAATGGCGAGAAACTCCTCAACGAAACGTTTGTATACCTTCACCATGCGGTCGGTTTCTTCTTCCGCTTCCTCGGCCGAGGCATGGGCCGTGTGGCCCTCTTGCCACAAGAACTCGGTGGTCCGTAGAAAGAGGCGGGTACGCATCTCCCAACGGCATACGTTGGCCCACTGATTGAGCAGGATGGGTAGATCGCGGTAGGAATTGATCCAGTCCTTGAACTTGGCCCAAATCATCGTTTCCGAAGTCGGGCGCACGACGAGCGGCTCCTCCAATTTCTTACCGCCCGCGTGGGTAACGACAGCGCATTCGGGCGCGAAGCCTTCGATATGTTCAGCCTCCTTCTTAAGGAAGGACTCGGGGATGAACATGGGGAAGTAGGCGTTCTGGTGGCCCGTCTCTTTGAACATGTGGTCGAGCCCGGCCTGGATTTTTTCCCAAATACCGTAGCCGTTGGGGCGGATGACCATGCAGCCCTTGACCGGCGAGTAGTCGGCCATTTCCGACCGCAACACCACATCGATATACCATTGCGCGTAGTCCTTCTCGCGAGTCGCTATGCCCTTCGCCATACAGCCTCCAACTTGAGTTATGCAGTGTCCCGGAGTGTGGGACTGGAGAAACAGGAGATTTTATCACATGCCCGGGGCCGGAACCATATGGTCCGCGGGTTGCGCTGATTGGGAACGGCGCAAGTTCGTTCGCAACCTGTCATTGCGAGAACGGACCCACTGCGCTGGAAATCGGGATAGGGAAGATTGCATTCCCGATCATGTGGCTCACAGGCCGCGGCAAATCATGAATGTGGGAGCGCCGCCCTCGGCACGGGGGTGGCGAGCTCCTAAGAAATACCTGTGTGTTGTTTCCGATTGACGTTGTTTGAGGCGCGGTCGAGAGCGCGAAGGGGCTCGCGCGTTCGACCCTCCCCTAACCCCTCCCTAACCCGGCGTAGCCGAAACCAAGAGTGCTTTTCCATGGCCCATTGTTTTTTGGGCGATGGCTTTTTTCCGTAAGTAGCCTAT
>CAYNZS010000100.1:0-13793 GCA_964401695.1 uncultured Nitrospirales bacterium | reverse complement strand
AGAACACATACGATAAAAGATAAATTCCCTCAACTATAAATCAAACCACTAGGTGGTTGAATTCCAGAGCGATGTGGTCGGGCAGGTTTTTGAAGTCCTCGGTCACTTCGATGGCCGCGAGGCGGCACCACTTCTGGACGTCCACGGTGGATTGGTCCGCGAGGAGTCCTCCTACTGTCTGGCCATTGATTTCGCGCGTGTCCCGGTAGACGGCTTCGTAGGGCGTGACATATTGGGGACCGGGCACCTTGAATAGATTCATTGGCCGGTTGTTTAGGTCCTCCTCTATTTGACGTATCTGCTGGTCGGTCAGGCCTCGGAAGGGTGTGCCTTTGGGCAGGTAGCGGCGAATGAGTCCATTGGTCTTCTCGTTGGTGCCTCGCTGGTAGGAGGAGTAGGGAGCGGCGAAGAGGAGTTCGACATGGAGTTGCTCGCTGTCCCGCGAATAGGCGGAGAGATTCATTACTATTCCTACATCATCGTACCGGACTTCAGTCCCGCCACCTCCTTGCTCGACCTTCGGGGAAAGCGATTCGGATCGGCCGATCTCATGTCGAACACCGTCTGGCTCTACCCGATGGTGTGGCTCCGCGAGCAGGGCGAAGACCCCAAACGCCTCTTCGGCCAGCACCGAATCACAGGGAGTCATGATCGCGCTATCGAGGCCCTGGCGAGGGGACACCTGGACGGCGTGGCCGTCGGAAGCCTCGTGTATGATTACATGGTTGTAGAGGATCCAGTTCTCGGTAAGACGACGCGTGTGATCCTTACGTCGCCACCTTTTGGCATGCCCACGTTCGTGACTCATCCCAACACCGACGCGTCCTTGCGCGAGGATATACTCAGGATTTTTCTCGACATGCAGAACAGCGAAGAGGGCATCGAGGTTCTCTTTCACCTGAGTTTCGAGCAGTTCGACCTTCCTGACAGCGAGGCCTACGACGGGGTACGCCTTGCGGCATCGGTCGTGGCAAGAAGCGAATGACGGAAAAGAGAGAGAGCCAAATCCACGAGCCTGTTTCTGCATCGCCTTAGACTTGGGGTGTGTTGCTGAGGGAAAGGGCCAAGAACCTGTGTAATTCAGCCGCTAATTCATGCCACAATTCGCACTGACATCCGGGTTAGCCAACGCCGGAGAAATTCGATGGTGAACGAAACGAAACCGTGGGTCGATGGGCTCACCTTCAGCCAAGTGCTCCGCAAGACCGTGGAGCGCCATGGCGACCGTGACGCGGTGGTCTTTCCGGGGATAGACCACCGCTGGTCCTTCACGCAATTCGAAGCCAAAATCGTGAAGACCGCCCGCGCACTCATGGCCTTGGATGTGGGCCGCGGCGACCATGTGGGCATCTGGGCGACGAACTGGCCCGAATGGATTCTCGCCCAATTTGCCACCGCACACATGGGCTCCGTCCTCGTCAATGTCAATCCCGCGTACCGTACCCACGAACTTGCCTATATCCTCAACCAAGCGGACATCAAGGCCTTACTCATTACGGGCACACATAAAACTTCTGATTATGGGCAGATGGTCGCCGAAGTCGTACCGGCGGTAGCGGCGGCAAACAGGGGCGAAGCGCTCGAGAGCAGCGAGTTCGCAAGCCTGCGCCATGTCGTGTCCATCAAGAATGCCTCCGCCTGTGAGGGGATCTGGCGCTGGCGGGATTTCATCGACCACGGGAAGAAGATACCCGAATCCGACATGGAGATCCTCACGCGCCAAGTCCAGGCGACAGACCCCGTGAACATTCAATATACATCGGGCACGACAGGCGATCCCAAAGGCGCGACGCTTACCCATAGAAACCTCTTGATGAACGCCTACCACGTCGGCCAACGTCAACACTTCACGGTAGAGGACCGTGTGTGCATCCCCGTACCCTTTTACCACTGCTTCGGTTGCGTGATGGGAACGTTGGTTTGCGCGGTCTACGGCTCGGCCATGGTCATACCGGCGGAATCCTTCGAGGCCGAGGCAACCTTGCGCGCCGTGGAACTGGAAGAATGCACGGCCCTCTACGGCGTCCCAACCATGTTCAGCGCGCAAGTGCACCTGGAGGATTTCTCCAGCTTCGACCTCGGTTCGCTTCGGACGGGGATCATGGCCGGCAGTCCATGCCCCATCGAATTGATGAGGACTGTCACGAAGGACATGAACCTAACGGAGATGACCATCGCCTATGGCCAGACCGAAGCTTCGCCCGTAATCACCCAGAGCCGCACCACGGACTCCCTCGAAGCGCGCGTGACTACTGTCGGTTCCGTATTGCCCGGCCTCGAAGTGCGCCTCGTCGATCCCGACTCTGGAAAGGACGTGCGCCGTGGTGAGCAAGGTGAACTATGGGCCCGGGGCCATTGCGTCATGCTTGGGTACTACAAGAAGCCCGAAGCTACGGCCGCCGCCATCGACGAAGACGGCTGGCTTCACACCGGCGATCTCGCCACGCAGACGTTGGGCGGCGACTACAAGATCACCGGTCGAATCAAAGACATGATCATTCGCGGTGGTGAAAATATTTATCCGCGAGAAATCGAGGAGTTTCTCCTCACGAATCCACACATCCGACAGGCCCAGGTAGTTGGGTTGCCGGACGCTCACTATGTTGAACAAGTTTCCGCGTGGCTCGTCCTTGACGGAGCGGTTGCGCTAACCGAAGACGATGTGAAGGACTTCTGCAAGGGCAAGATTGCTCATTACAAGATTCCCTATTATGTCCAGTTCCTTGACGAGTACCCGTTGACCGTGACCGGGAAAGTGCAGAAGTTCAAGCTGCGCGATATGGGTGTCGAACGCTTTGGACTCGACGACGCCAAGAACACCGAGATGGCCTGAGTCTTCACCACAGAGACCCGGGTTTCGACTCGAGACAGCAATAAATGCGCAATATTTGCCTCGCTTTCTGGGGCCAAGACAACATCTCAGCATTCTTCGCGTCTCGGCTGCGATTTCTCACTATAGTTCGTTTTCGAGGCCCCTATCTTGGCAACATGGTCGAACCGCGAAGCAAAATTGTATTACCTAGCCGAGACTGCTACACTCTTACGTAATGTAGGTGCGTAAGAGGTCGCGTAACGACAAAACTACGAGGCCCTGAGTGGCAAATTTCATCGGTAACCGCATAGGGGCTCTGCTTTCGGCCGTCAGGCCGGGCGCAAAGAAGCCTGGGTCCGGCAAGAAGAAGTCCAAGGGAAACGGGAACCATCGCCTCGCCGCTAAGACTCTGAACAAGGGGCGCAAAGAATACAACCAAGAACGCTATAGGAAAGCGGAAGAGTTTTTCCGCGAGGCCACGGAGTTGGACGACAACTACGCCCTCGCACACTACTTCGTCGGCCTTTCCATGTACAAAGTTGATGACGTCGACGCCGCGATCCGTTCGTGGAAGCGCGCAATAGAAGTAGCCCCCCATTCGGAAGCCGCCTCGAAGGCTCAGAAGAAGATCCAGCATGTCCGCAGTCGGGCAAGCGAAGTCGTTGACTACCTCGAGTCACGCCTCAAGAATCAGTGACGCAGCCTCTAAGGGCTTGAGCCGCCAGAGGGAGGGATATTATGAGGCTCGCCACATTTCTTGTCGTCTTCTCTGTTCTGACTATGGCCAACGCTATCGCGGAGTCCGCGGAAGATTCACTTGCCGCGCCAACCGAAGCGCCTTCCAATCCGCAGACCCTCGCCCCTGAGCCCATCCCCAAAGGCACCGCTAAGGCCAACGACGCCCCAGAGTTCACCCACCAGACCTGGGGCCGGACCGTGTTTACGGATCCCCTCGAAGAAAAGGAACTTCCGGCCGATGGGATAGTCTACGGCCGAACCTTCGGAAGTTTCGGCATGAGTGTAGTCGATATCGACGGCGACAAGGATAACGATTTCGTTTTTCGCCCCGATTTCGGCGCGCCTCCTCAGCTCATTCGCAATCTCGGCACGAGCGGCTCCTTCGTCCCTGGAGGCCAGAAAGATTTGGATCTTCCCGATCCGCCGGGCGGCATACTCACGCCTTTCATCGAGTTCAAAGACATGACCGGAGACGACCGGCCCGATGTCTTAGGACTCGTCTTCAATTTCTCTGAAGAAGTCGCCCTCGTCTGGTATCGCAATACCGGAAGCGCCAATTCGCCCTCGTTCACGGTGGGCGGCACAGTCTACACCGCGGCCACCGAGACCTTCCCAAACGTCTATCCCGCGATCACCGATTACAACGACGACGGCCTCGAAGACATCGTATTCGTCGAATACTTTTTTCAGGGCGGTTTCAACCACGGCGTATTCGTCATGTACAACAACGGTTCGGGCAGCAACCCATCGTGGGCCACGCCTGTCGAGATTCACGAGTTGAGCGTCCTTCTGCCCGAGCCGATCGGTTTCGGCGCGATGAAGAGCCTGAACCCGAAGTGGGAGCGCGTGAAACGCGATCCGCTGTTCAAGAGGACGAAGTCGGGCTACTACACCGGCATTACCGACATCGAATTTGTCGATTGGGACGTAAACCCCGTGCCTACCCTCGACTTCATGTTTTACAACGTGCTCGAAGGCATCCACTGGGTCAAGAACTACGGGTCGAACGCGGTTCCCGATTGGGATTTCTCTGTCACCTCCGAGGGAGACCCGCTCTTCGATCAGACCGATTACGGCATCTCCTTCACGACGGGCACCTTCGCCGTGCGCACCAACCCGAATCTACTCAACGCCGAATGGCTTGACGACTGCTACATCGCGGCAGAGGGCCTATTCGAGAATTGGCGCTACTTCGTCGACAAAGGATACGAACTCCTGAGCGTGGGGCGCTCCGCCATGTTTACCGGCCAAGGACCCGCGTCATTCTGGGATTGGGACGGCGATGGCGACAAGGATCTCTTTCGCTCGGACGACGACGGCTTCGGCGGCACGGTCATGTGGCTACTCGAAAATGTGGGTACCCCCTACGCGCCGGTCTGGGGTGATTTCTACGCGTTCGACGGCTTCGATCTTGATTACCTGCCCACTGGAAACGGTCACGCCGGCAACTGGTTCCGACAGGATCTCCACACCTTCGCCGATTTCGATGGTGACGGCCAGGAAGATTTCTTGGTCCAAGAAGATAACGGCCAAATCGGCTGGTATTCCGCATACGACGCGGGCGGCTTTCCGCGCATCGAACCGAAGTACGTCGCCTACCCAACCTTCGATTTCAGCGGCATCGCGTTGAACGGCCATACCGGTATCCACGCCCGCGCCATCGCCGTAGCCAACTTCAACAACAACGCCACCGGCACTCAGCAAATGCTTACGGTTTATGACTCGGACCAAGCCGCTGGGTTCATCTTCTACCCCTACGTGACGGGTTCCTTCACGATTCCCCCGGGCGATGACTTCTACGACAACATGCAGGACCTGTCAGACGGCATTCTCCTCGACGAGTTAGGCGAACCGCTAGCCATTTACCTCATCGAAAGCTTGGCCGCCGCCGACCTGAATTTGGACGGATTGCCGGACCTCGTAGTCACACTGAGCCCGGACCTGCATTTTGAGGCCACCGAGCAACATCTCTATCTCAACACACGCTTAGACAATGGCGGGTGGGGATTTGTTTACGAAGGTCTGCTCAGCGAACCGGCGGAGGTGGACGGCAATTACGGGCGCATGGTGAGCTTTGTCGACATTGACAGCGATGGCGACGACGACATGTTCATCGGCCACCAAAAGACGCCATTCGCGGTAGTCGATTCCTCCGACCTCTCGCACTACATGCGGTTCTACCGAAATGACGAGCAGACAGGACTCGATTACTGGCGCACACGTGTGGTTTCCGGACAAGCCTGGAACTTGCGCTGGAACGGCACTCTACCCGAATACGGATTTGTCTTTAACGGCAGCGGAGGGATCATTAATAATCCCGGCACCTACGAGGCGGGGGATGCGTCGCAGGTGGTCGATATCATCGAAAGCCAGGATCTTGACACCAACGTCCGCGTCTTTGTCGATGTACTGCCCGAAGTGAGCGCGAGCGAATCCAAGGCGATAATTGTCCTCGGAAGCGATCCCGACGATCCGCTGTTCGACACTTTTACCGAACTGACGGAATTCGCCTACTATACGCTGCGGGTCACTGGTCTTCCGCCAGAAGCGATTCGCCTCTACGCTACAGGCCAGGCGGATATCGACGATGACGGCACCAACGAGGTCACTAGCACGCCGACCCTCGCGGCCATCGAAGATTCAATCGTGAATTGGGCCCAAGGAACCGAGCGCCTCCTTGTCTATCTGATCGACCACGGCCAACGCGACAGGTTCCGCGTCAGCGCGACGGAGTACATGCAGGCGTCAGATTACGATTCGTGGATAGATCAGCTTCCCTCGACTCTGGTGACCACCGTCATCGACACCTGCGAGGCGGGAACCTTCATCGACGACCTGGCCCTCTCGAAGAACGCAATCAAGCAGGGCGTTGAACGCCTGACTATTACCAGCTCGAACGGTGGTCCCATCGAAGGGATTGCCTTGTTCGATTCGCGCACGCTGATCAGCTTCTCGCTCTCCTTCTGGCGCGAAATCTTCGACGGCCGCACCTATGGAGAAGCCTACGAAATGGCGACCATCCAGATCGAAGCCGTCAATCCCCTCCAGAAGCCGCAGATTGACGCGGACGGAGACGGAATCGCCAACGAGAGCAACGATACGGTCCAAGCGAAAAACGTTCGCCCCGGCGCGGACTTCGAAGTGGCCGGCTCCTCTGTGTTCATAGGCGATATTGCGCCAAACCAAGCGGCGGGGTCGAACTCTATCGAGCTATGGCTGGGCGACGTGGTCTCGGATTTTCCTATCGACGAAGCCGGCGCACTCGTGGTGCCACCCAATTTTCAACGCCAATCAGCGGAAAGCGATGACGAGCAGCCCATCACTGGATTGGACTATGTCGCCTTCGATTTCGATGAGGCTACCGGCAAATGGGGCGCGACCTATAGCGACCTTACCGAAGGCGGGCTCTACCGCGTCCAGTACTTCGTGAGTGCGCTGGGGCAATACTACGTATCGCCTCGAATCGGCTTCGTGGACCGAATCGGCATTCCCGACGCCTGGGAATCGGACAACACCTTCAGCACCGCCCAATGGCTGCCAGTCAACTCGCTCCAAGGCCACAACTACCATCAAGCCAACGACGAAGACTGGGTACGGTTCAGCGCCCCAGCCGGGTTGGTCGCGACCCTTGCGCTCATCGCACCTGGCGCAAACAACCGGCCTGTCCTAGAGCTGTACCGCAAGAGCGACCTCGACGCGGACCCGAATGCAGCGCCGGTTCGCGAAGGCACCGCAGGCGCTCGGGGCCGGCAAGTTATCGTGGAACACACCTTCGCGACGAATGAGGAGTTCTTCCTCCGCATTCGCAACCTGAATGGATCGGAATTTGGGCAGGGCACATCCTACCTCGTCATGGTTGCCGTCGGTACGGGGGCCATTATCCCCACATCACTCATCGTCGATGTCCGTGACTACGACACCGGCGAACCCCTCAGCGGCGCCGCCGTTGCATTCAATGACGGCCCTGGAAGCATCACCAGCGAAGAAGGTCTGGCCTTCTTCATCGTCCCTGAATACGGTAGCTATACGCTCGATATTTCCAAAAGCGGCTATCAGGATTCGAACACCTCGATATCCGTCAACAACACAACCGAGCACGTCGCGCTGAAGATGACCAAAAAAGATAGCGGCGAGGGAGAGGGTGAAGGGCCTCCTCCGCAATGCGGGGGCGGCGTCTGGTCTGGCGTACCCGGTAGCAGCGCATTTGGCGATCTAATGACCCTGCTCGCTGCCACCGGTTTCTTGTACTGCGCGAACCGACGGGTTAATAGGGGTACGTAGCGACACTTCCTGAGTAGACGCAGACGCAACGAGGCACGAGGGGAGACGTGTTTGTCCCTTTTCTTGCGCTACCCGTTGCTCGCAATTCCCAAGGTCTGCGCGAATCTCCTAAAAAAACCTTTGCCGCTTTGTTGGGCGGCAGCTCTTTGGTTTATGACTCGCGCGGCGATGTCTTGTAGGTTTTTGGCGGCGGGGGATTGGGGGTAGCGGGTAGAGTAGGGGGCGCTTTGCATTACCGCTTGGGATACGTGGGCGTCTCTGGGGAGGTAACCGAGGTAGGATAGGCTTCGGCCGAGATATTGCTGGGTTACGCCGGATAGTTTTCCGGATACGGCGGCGGCTTGTTTGCTGTTGAGGACCATGTTGACGAGGAGGCGCACTACGGCGTCGTCGCGTTTGTTATGGATGGTTTTTATCATGGCGTAGGCGTCTACGATGGAGGAGGGCTCGGGTGTGGTGACGAGGATGACTTCGTCGGCGGCTACGACGAAGGAGACGGCGTTGAGCCCGATGCCGGCCATGGTGTCGATGATGATGAAGTCGAAGCGGGATTGGATTTCTTCGAGCCCGGTCAAGATATTTTGACGGGCGGTGTCGTTGAGATCGGCGAGTTTGGCGAGGCCGGAACTGCCGGGGACGACATATATTCCGCCGGGTCCGCGAACAAGGATCTGGGTAATGCTCTTGTCGCCGTCGATGACGTGTTGGAGGTTGTAGAGGGAGTTGAGGCTGAGCAGGACCTCGACGTTGGCCAGGCCGAGGTCGGCGTCGAGTAGCGCGACTTTGGCTCCCTTGGCCGCGAGGCTCAGCGCGAGATTGACACTGGTGCTCGTTTTGCCGACGCCGCCTTTACCGCTCGTTATGGCGATGGTGCGTGCGCCCCCCTGGCTCCTCTTAACGAATTTACGTAGATTCTGCGCTTGCTCTGCCACGTCGACCTCCACCTTCCATGACCAGATCGGCCACCAGTCCGGGGTGCGCCAGGACGACATCGTCTGGCACGTTTTGTCCAAAGCTTAAATAACTAATCGGCAGGCCGGTCTCTTGCGCAAGCGCGAAGATGGGGCCGTAACGCCGGGTTTCATCTAATTTCGTAAAGAACAGGGAAGTCGGTTTGAGCGGAGCGAAGCGCTCGGTAATTTCCCGCATGTCCTCGATAGGAGTGCTGGCCCCGAGCGACAGCATGACTTCGTTCGGCGCGGCCGCGTCGAGGATGGAGGCGGCTTCGGCGATCTGCTTTCGGTTAAAGGGGCTTCCGCCGGCCGTGTCCACCAGGATCAAGTCATGTCGCGCGAATTCACGCAGCGCAGCCGCGGTCTCCTTGGCGTCGTGGACGACTCTGAGATCGAGACCGATAATGTTGGCGTACACGCGCAGTTGATCGGTTGCGGCGACGCGGTAGGTGTCGGAGGTGACAAGGCCAACGCGCGCGCGTTTGCGGACGGAAAACAAGGCGGCGAGTTTGGCGAGATTGGTAGTCTTACCCACGCCTGTGGGGCCGACCAAGGCAACTACGACGCGTGTTCCGCCGCTCAGACGCGTTCCGCCGGTAACTTCGACGCCACGGCGGATTTCGAGTTTGAGACGCTCGTGGAAGGCCTTTACTTCGTGTAGCAATTCGGGCTGGTCGCATCCGGCGGCGGTGGCCAGCAATTGCGCCGCGGTCTCGCGCGGGAGCCCGCGCTCCAGCAATTTTCGGTAGTGAGGCGCAGAGACTTCGGGGAGTCCCGCGCCGGGCGTTTCCGCTACCAGGACGTTCAACATGCCGCGCATGTCTTTGAGGTCTTGGCGCAGGGCCTCTCTTTCTTCGTCCGATTTTTCGACCGGCGCTGGTAGAGTGGGGGACTCGAAGGGGAGAATGGGCGACACCGCTGTGTTGCCTTCGGCTAGGTTTCGCGGCGACGGACGCGAGGGCATTGCCGCGGATGGAAGTTTTCCGGGAGTCCCAGCGGGCGCCGATGGCTGTTGCGCGTTTGCGGATTGCTTCTGGTTGACGAGTTGGCGAAAGAAGGCGACCGTCTCGTTGACTTGCTTTTCGCCACCGATTATCGAGGCCGGGTTTTCGAGGGTTGGCGTTGAGGGACGTTGGGCTGGAGAGACGTTTGCCGTGGTAGTGCGGTACTGCCGTTCGGCTGCCGTGCGTTTGCGGGTGGCTTCGGGTACGGCGGTGGCCGCGGTGATCTCGACGCGCTTGCGCCCGAGAAAGCCCAAGAGGCCGCCTTCCTTGACGGTGTTCGTCCGAACGACGGTGACTTCTTCGCCAAGGCGGTTTCTCATAGCTTGGTAAGCCGCGTCCAACGAGTCGCCTCTGAATGTATGAAACCGTTGAGCCATGATTCGGTCTCCCGCGACCATTGACGGTCTTCGCGCGGTGCGTGTTCCCGCATGAACCCGGTTAATCTTGGATTGAAATCCCATGCTATTCGCCCGCCACCTCTACCGGCGCTTCGATTTGGCCTTCGCTTTCGAGCTTCACGGTAGGGTCAATTTCGTTGTACGGAAGCACGATGGCTTTCGGGAGGTGCCGCTCGATGATGCGTTTGGCGTAACGCCGCGTCTGCGCGGAGGTCAAGACCAGCGGGTCATGCCCCGCCTGCACCATGGGCTGAACGACATCAATGGCGTAGGTAGTCGGGTTGGTGATGACGACGTCGGCTACGAGCAGAAGGCTCATGAACGGAAGCACGACCGGCGCGACTTGCATCATGACAAGGATTAGGAGGGATTGGGCGTTTCCGGGCGCCAGATGGACCACGTGGGATTCTTTGATGAAGTAGCTTCCCGCGTTCAGCAGGCGCTCCCATTGGCCGGGGCCAAGTGCCCAGAATCCCAATAGGGCAAAGAGCAAGGTGGAGGCGGCCGCCAAGTCTTGACTCTTGGCGACGTTTCCCTTCTCCCGCGAATCCTGTTTCTTTCGCGGCGATGCTGGGAGTCTCTTTTCTCCATCCGGCTGTTCAGCCATTGCTTCGGTCTCTTACTCCTGCGTTGCGTTGGGACTGCGCTAAGATATTGCGGCAATCGCGGTTTTCACGTTACGCCACATGCGCCCTAACATGCCGTCGATAAAACCAATGTAGAAGGTGGTCGCGAATGCGACGACGAAAAGGCTCAAGGAGATTGTGATGGGAAATCCAATGACGAACATGTGAATTTGCGGAACGACGCGCCCCATGATCCCCATGGTCACGTAGGCGATCATCATGGCGCCGGTGATGGGGCCCCCGATTGGGATGGCGGCGAACATGAGTCTCATGATGAGGCCCAGAAGCATGCCGATGAGCAGGTCGCCGATGGCCATGATTCCAAATTCGAGGGGGCTCGAGGATAGGGGAGTGTCCAAAGCGGCAATGCTGGGTGTCACGATCATGGCGCTCAACCCGACGAGGCCAACCTTTCCCATTACCGGAAAGTTATTTGAACCCAAGACCGGCGCGGTAAGGACCAGCCCGCTGAAGCGAACGAGAAGCAGGGCAAAAAGTTTGAGTATTTCCGCGTCGGCAACCATCGTGTTCTTCTTATCGCAGAAGGTTATGGATGTCGCCGAAGATGGGCGTCGCGAAACGGATCATCATGGAGAGCATCCAAGGGAGAAACAGAATAAATGCGGTCATGACTGTGACAATCTCTGGAACGAAGGTGAGGGTGATTTCCTGTATTTGCGTTACCGACTGAAAAACGCTGATCGCGAAACCGACCACCAGTCCCGAGAGGAGCATGGGAGGGGCGATCAGCAGCGTGACGATCATGGCGTCGCGGCTTAAAAGAATAATCTGAACCGGCGACAAGTGAAGATTCCTTTCCATTTGCGGTTTCGCACGATCGGTATATATATTCACGATTCATTATACTATGACAAAATATCACAATATGTGGTAGGTGTCAATTAAAATTTACATATTTGAAAAAAATTATGTAAACTCGTAAATTCAATAAAATACAGGAAAAGGATAGGTCCGGGTCGCTGCGCCTAGAATCCTCGTCGAAGCGCAACGGATGGACGAAACCGCGCTTGACGTGTCGATTGCTTGACAATGATCCGGACTAAGCAGACGGCGGATTCGTCGCATCCCAGTTCGGGTTCAGACGAGCTTGAACTTCCCAGGCATCGAGGATCGTCAACGCGCACATGTTTTTGATGACGGGGACGGCCCTTGGGACGATACACGGGTCATGGCGTCCGCCGACCGAGATGTCGTGATTTCCGCCGTCGAGGCCGATGGTGGATTGGGATTTGGCGATGGACGCGGTTGGCTTGACGGCCACGCGCGTAACAATGGTTTGGCCGGTAGAGATGCCGCCTGTTATGCCGCCGGCGTTGTTCGACGCGAATCCGCCGTCTTTCATCCGGTCGTTGGATTCGCTGCCGCGAAGGCGGGCGAGCGCGAACCCACCGCCCACCTCGACGCCCTTGAACGCGCCGATACTCATAAGCGCGTCGGTGAGGCGCGCGTCGAGCTTGCCGAACACGGGATCGCCCAGGCCAGGCGGGACACCTAAGATGTCCAACTGGATGATGCCGCCCACCGAATCGGAATCCTTGCGCGCATCTAAGATCGCTTCTTCCATTTTTTTCGCGGCGACCGGATCGGCGCAACGCACGGGGTTGTCTTCGATGACGTTGTAGTCGCAGGTTTCCACCTGGATGCCCGCCACTTCCACGGCGTAGGCATGCAGCGTTACGCCGCGTTGACGCAGTATCTCGAGGGCGACCGCGCCAGACGCAACGCGGGTCGCTGTTTCGCGCCCAGAGGAGCGCCCGCCCCCGCGGTGATCGCGATGGCCATATTTTCGGTAGAAGGTAAAGTCGGCGTGGCCCGGTCGAAACAGATCCTTCAAGTCGTCGTATTTCTTCGAGTCTTGACCCTTGTTTGCAATAACCATGGCTATAGGCGCTCCGGTGGTCTTGCCCTCGAAGAGTCCGGAAAGAATCTCAATCTTGTCCGACTCCTTGCGCTGCGTAACGACCTTGCTCTGTCCAGGCTTGCGCCTGTCCATCTGCTCTTGGACGGCTTCTTCGGAAATCTCGAAGCCAGGGCGTACGCCGTCGAGGATGCAGCCGATAGCCTTTCCGTGGCTCTCGCCGAAGGTAGTTACGCGCACGATATCGCCGTAGGTATTCGCGCCGCGCTGGCGGACCACAATCTCTTGCCGGATCGCCTCCTCGCATTCGATCGCGAGCGATTCGGGCTCCTTCTCCTCTGTGCTGATCGTCGCGTCGGCAAAGGGGCGCATCACCTCGTCGCGGAAAGTTACTTGCTCCTCGAAAATGGCTTGACCATCCGGCGCGTCCAGCCACGGCGGCAACTCTCCCTCGATGGCCCGCGCCCACAGCGTTCCGACGTCCGCGATGAAATGGAGAATCAACGCATTGCCACGAAGAAGCCGCCTCGAATCGGGGTCCATGAAGGTGCCGCCGCCGGTAACGATGACCTTCCAGTCGAGGTCGGACACTTCCTCCACGGCCCGGCGTTCCAACTCGCGAAAAACGTCTTCGCCATGCTCCCTGAAGATCTCGCGGCAGGTCTTCCTATCGCCGCGCTCCGCTTCATACTGCGATTCGATGACGGCATCCGTTTCGATGGCTTCAAGGCCGAGGCGTTCGGCCAGCGCTCTGCCTGTGGTGGATTTGCCAGCCCCCTTGGGGCCTGTGATGACAATTTTCATGAACGATCCTGGTGTTGGGGTCAAGCCCGGCTATATCATCGGCTTTCTACTGCGACGGCGGGCAAGGGCGCTCTGTCGGAACTCTTCTCCACCGTCTCGCTACGAAACCCGGTGAGATAGCCGAGCTAGTCAGATCGCTGATTATGGCAGATTTGGGGCTAGTTTTTCTTGCGAGTTCGCCCCGTTACGTGAGCCTGGCTTCAAGCTCTAAGTGCAACACGGTGTTCTTCTCGTTGTTTTAGTGAGACTTCGTATGGTGTCTGGTATCCGAGTATTTTTCTTGGCCGGTTGTTTAGGT
>CAYNZS010000099.1:0-13848 GCA_964401695.1 uncultured Nitrospirales bacterium | reverse complement strand
TCTGAGTTCGCCAAAACCAAGATACCGAAAACACGCTGCGATGTCCTTTCTTTTTCCCACAATCGCTCGGGAATCACCAACAAGAAAAGGGGACGCCCTTACCCGCCGGCCCTAAACCAAAAAGCCATGCCTGTTGCACTTAGTATATGAATCCGGGATTCCGCGGAGTGTGTGGTAGATTCGACGCGGCGTCGTGTATGGTATGCCCTGTCCGGGAAATCCGAGAAATCCCACAGCCATCGCGAAATGGGGAGTTATCCATGAAGAACAATGTCGGGCTGTTCTTGACGAAGCGCGCGCATCTGAATCCCACACTGGAATCGTATGTGGATGGCGATTCGGATGGACGGTACACCTATCCGGAATTAAACGCGCGGTCGAACCGCACGGCGAACTTGCTGAAGAATATGGAAATCGTCAAGGGCGACCGCGTGGCGCTGCTCCTGATGAATGGCGTCGAGTTCGTCGAGAGTTTCTTTGCGCTGGCCAAGATTGGAGCGATCGTGGTTCCTCTGAATTGGCGGCTCGTGCCGGCCGAGTTGTCCTATATTCTCAAAGACAGCGGATCGACAACGCTCATTTTCGGTTCGGATTTTAACGACAAGGCGGCCGAGCTACATGCCGGTGGCTCCGAATCGACCATGGTCGAGAATTGGCTGCATGTGGGCGACGGCGCGGCGGTGCCAGACTTCGCCCGCGATTACGCGGAACTGCACGCGGCGGCGCCGGAAGCGGAGCCGGAAGCGGACGCTTCGGACGACGACCTTCTTTACATCATGTACACCTCGGGCACGACAGGCCTTCCGAAGGGCGCCGTCCACACGCACATGACCGCCATCTGGGCGTGCATGACCATGGCGGCCACGTCGGAGATTCGGTTCAAGGATCGTACCGTGGTGGTCCTGCCGCTCTACCATGTGGGCGCCTTGACGCCTATGACCGGGGCGGTGTACGGGGGCCACACGTTTGTCGTTATGCGGGCTTTCGACCCGGAAGCCACATGGCGGATTGCGCAGAAAGAGAAGATCACCACCATGCTTCTGGTACCAGCCATGCTAAATTTCATGCTGCAAGTTCCCGGCCATGAAAAGTACGACATCTCGACGGTGCGCTGGATCATGAGCGGCGCGTCGCCGGTTCCGATCAGCCTGATCGAAGCGTACGAAAAGTTGGGCATCGAGATACATCAGGTGTACGGACTTACGGAGACCTGCGGTCCCGCGTGCCTGATCAGCCCGGACGACGCGATGCGTAAAGCGGGTTCGACGGGGAAGGCATTTTTCCACACCGATGTGCGCGTGGTTAATTCGAATGGGGCCGACGTGAAGCCGGATGAACCGGGCGAAGTTATCATCCGAGGCCGGCACCTCATGAAGGAGTATTGGAACCAGCCCGAAGCTACCGCGGAGGCCATCGTGGACGGTTGGCTCTACTCGGGCGACGTGGCGACGATGGATGACGAGGGATTCGTCTACATCCAAGACCGCACGAAAGACATGGTGATTTCGGGCGGGGAAAACGTGTATCCCGCCGAGATTGAGAATGTCATCCTAACGCACCCGGACGTCGTCGAGGTCGCGGTCATCGGGCAGCCCAGTGAGAAGTGGGGCGAGTCGCCGCTCGCCGTCGTTGTCCGCCGCGGCGAGACTCTGAGCGAAGGCGATGTCCTTCTGCATTGCAAAGGGAAGCTGGCCCCATTCAAGATGCCGCAGGGCGTGGAATTCATAGACGAGATCCCGCGCAATCTCACGGGAAAGGTGCTGAAACGGGTATTGCGTGAACAGTTCCCTGGGCCCGCGCCGGTTTAGCCCGGATATCTCACCGGTTTTCGTAGTAACCTTCTCCACCGTCTCGCTACGAAAACCGGTGAGATATCCGGGCTAACGACCTTGGCAGATTGCCGCCTACTGACAGTTTCGCAACTTGATCACCGCGCAAACCTTCTACGGCTTGACTAGAACCTTGACCGATTCGTTGCGTTTTAGCTGCATCTCATAGGCCTCTTTGATGTCGCCCAGAGGGAACTCGTGTGTGATCAGATCCTTGGTATTGACCTTTCCGGCGAGCACCAAGTCAAGGGCCTCTTTTCCTGTTCCACCCCAAGAACCCCTCACCGTAAGCTCTTTCCGCATGATGAGCGATTCCCATCCCAGTGGCGGATCGCTTGTCACCATCACCACCTTGCCGCCATCCTGCTGTGTAACTGGCTTGTTCATTCTATTTACGTGCCATACTGCGCCGCCACGTACGACTTCGAATGCGACCCGCCAGGCATCCGTCGAATCGGCAAATATCGCCGCAATGTCTACTCCCTCTCCTGATGTTGCCTCAAGAATCTCCTTCACGGGATCCTGCTTGGCCGCGTTGATAACCACGTCGGCCCCCATGGCCCTGGCCGTCTCGCAGCGCTTCTCGGTCAACTCGCTCACGAAGACCTTGGAGGCTCCCCTCTCTCTGTAAATCTGCCACGCCGTCTGGCCTATCAGCCCTGCCCCAATGACGGCAACCGTGTCTCCGGGTTTCGGATCCGATTTCATCACCGCCTTCACAGCGACACCTGTCGGCTCTATGGTAGCTCCAACTTCGAAAGACATCTCTTCGGGAATTCGAATGGGCCTCCGCCGGGTAACGTAGTATTCAAGAAAGCCGCCATATCCGCCCTGGAGAACACGGTCTCCGACTTTCGCGTCGGTTACGTTTGCCCCCACTTCCACCACCTCGCCACTCCATTCGTGTCCGAGCATCGCCATTGACACGGCCTCCAGTCCCTGCTCTTCCACTCTCTCGCTCGGTAGTCCCTTTTCAAAAAGAGGCAACTCGGAGCCGCACAACCCGATGGCTTTGACCTGGATGACAATGTCGTTGGGTCCTGCTTTCGGATCGCTCACTTCCTCCACCCTGAAGTCTCTCGGTCCCTGCAATATAGCCCGTTTCATCCCTATGTCTCCTTTTCAAAGTATGGATATCTAGCCCGGTTATCGATAAGCTCACTGATTTGGTCGAAACGACCACTCCAAGTTTCTTGCGGTCTCGATAAATCTAATCCGGCGCGAGACCTAAGTCAACGAACATCTCCTGTGCGAAACACCCGGTCGCGACCCCATAGTAGCCATTGAAGACGATTCTTTTCGCCTCTTTCTTATAGGCTAGCTCGGACGCACATTCCCCCTTGATCCCCTTCAACGACGCGACCGGCAAAACCTTCCCGACTTGTCATTGTGAGTCAGAACCCGCTTCGTGGGTGAGACTTCAACAATTGCGGTAACAGGTTGGAGATCCAGTTAGTCGCCGATGGGATCCGAAACGTTGTCGCCATCGACCGGGAGCCGTACGTCACTGTCGGGCAAGTCGCCGCTCTCCCTCCACCGCCGAACCAAGACGGTGACCGTAGCCGCTTCGGACGCGAAGCCGAAAACAATCATGAACGAAGCCGTGACATGGTTGAACTCACGCATGGCGCAGAGCGCCGCGCAGGAGATGATCACGGTCGTATTTCGCAGGATACCGCCGACGGCCATGCTCAAGGTGCGTCGATGGACCATGGCGAGGCCGTGGTAGTAGTTGCGCCAGGCCATGATGGCGGGCCACAGCGCGACGGCCCACATGCCCTGCCAGGCCATAGCGGCCACATCATGTGGCGCACGCTGGAGCTCGACGAAGAACCACATGGAAAAGGGGGTCGCACAGGCCAGGAGGAGCAGGCCGGTTACGCCGATGGTGGCTCGTGTCATGAAGCGCAGCGCGCCGCCGGGATCGTCACCGCCAAAGGTTACCATGACGTGGCGGAACTGGTTGATCATGCTGCCGAAGACGAAGGAGAAGGAGAAAACGAGGGACAAGGCAACGATGATCGATTCGGCCACGGTGGCCTCGGTGTACGCCAAGGTGACAAAGGCGAAGATGATGGGCCGGGTGAGGGCAAACATGCACGTCGTGACGGACATGGGCCAGAAGTACGAGAGGATGTTGGCGACGGTGGCGGAGGGTTGTCCATCGGTCCTGTTGGCGGGATAGCGTTGGTAGCGCCAGGCGAGCGAGGCGCCGGCCGCGAGGCTAACCGTCTCCGCGGCAATCCACGAGACGCAGATTGTCGTCACCGGTGACCAGGAAAAGCGCAGGCCAACGGCCAGCAGGCAGGTGAGGGTCGAAAGGTTCGCGACGCGCACGGCGGTGACGGTGCCGGTGCGGTGGGCCTGAACGAGGAGGCCTACGCAAAAATAGTTGATGGCGGCGACGAGGTGGAGTGGTGTGAGGAAGCGCAAGTAAAGCACAATGCGCTCGACGGGTTCGGCGCCAATATCGTAGATATGCGGCACAACCATGGGCCCTAGAGGCGTCCAAGCGATGAGGGACACGGGAAAGGTGACTCCCAAGCCGCCGAGTACGACGAAGCGCAGACACGCGCGTAGCGAAGAGGCGTCACGCGCGATGACGTTCGTCATCTGGGGCACGAAGATGAGCACGGCGCCGAAGGGGTGGAAGATGCCGCCGGCGAGGGAGAACAGGGCCAGTTCGCGGACGCCTTCCTCGTAGTCGAGCAGCGCATAGTTCTGCACGAAGCGACCGACGACCATCACAATACCCATAGTCGCCAGAGGCCAGTAGAAACGCCAATAACGGGGCTGGGCAGGCTTCGTTCGTTGTTCGGCTTGTCTGCCTAACCCATCGGCAGGCCGTATCCGTGTGCGATTTCCCATTTCGCCTCTCATAGGGCTACTGACCTGGCCCCCAGAGGCGCAGAATTGCAGCCGCGAACTCTCATCATAGCATCGAGCGTGACAAAATCGGAGTCGAGCGAAATTCGGAGGTTCGATTCTGTCGTCGCGGGCCGTGCTGAGGGCCAAGCTGACATTCAGTCGGCCGGCATCTTCTACCCCTATACGAAGAAAGCCCCCGCCAACAGCTTTCTAGCATTTTGGCTGGACAACTTGACCGCACAGGAGTTGACAAATTTGCCCATTTTGCGCATTCTACAGCGCAAACGTCAGCTTCTCACCATCATTGAACCTCGACCAGTCCAACCTGTAGCTCGACCATTGCATTGCGTACGACTTCCCGCGAGAGACACAAAAAGAAACGCAAGAAACATATGGCCTCGCGAGGTTTCGGTGTTTTGGGAGAAAGGCGGAACCGTGCAGCGCAGCTCATTTTGCCATCTGATAGCCGCGATGATTCTGCTAGGGCCCGGAATCGCCGCGGGCGGGGGCATCGACTACCGCCACGGGACGTCATTCATTGAGCCGCTGAAATACCCGCCGGATTTTCAACACTTCGACTACGCCAACCCGAACGCCCCCAAGGGCGGCCTGGTGCGCTACCCGGACCTTGGAACGTTCGACAGCTTCAACAATATGGTCGACAAGGGGCGCGTACCCTACGGCGCCTATCTTCTAACCCAATTCAACCTCATCTACGACCGCCTTCTCGAGGGTGCCATCGACGAAAATGCGAGCTACTACGGCCGTCTTGCCGACGGGGTCTGGGTTGCCGAGGACTACAGGGAGTTCGCGTTCCGCATTCGCGAAGGCGCGTACTGGCACGATGGCAAGCCGCTTACCGTCGATGACGTCCTGTTTACATTCGAGACTTACCTAGAGGACGGATCGGCCGCCATCCGCACGTCGCTGCTTGATATCGACACCGTCGAAAAGATCGGCTCGCGCGAGATATACTTCAAGGTGAAGGAAGACTCAGAAGCGAATCCGATGCTGCTCTTTGCCGTCGGCGAGTACCCGATCCTGCCGAAGCATTACTGGAGCGAACGCGACCTTACGAAGACGACCATCGAACCGCCGCTCGGCAGTGGCCCGTACAAGGTGGGCGACTTCGTGCCCGGGCGCCACGTATTCTATGAGCGCGTCGAGAACTACTGGGGTAAAGATATTCCGGTAAACAAGGGCCGCTACAACTGGGAGAGCGTCAAGTTCGACTACTTCCGCGACTTATCCATCATGCTCGAGGCGCTGAGGGCCGGTGTGCTCGACGTGCACTACGAGGGGGTCGCCAAGCAGTGGGTCAACAGCTACGACTTCCCCGCGGTGGAAGCCGGCCTGTTCAAGAAGGAGCTCATCGACCTCAACCGCGTGTGGGGCATCGATACCCCGGTGATCTGGAACCTCGAACGCGAGCGATTCCAGGACATCCGTGTGCGCGAGGCGCTTTGGCTCTTGTACGACTTCGAGTGGATCAACCGCGTGCTGATGTTCGGTTTCTACCTCCTCGGCGACAGCCTCTTCTTCAACTCGGAAATGGCATCGAGCGGCCTGCCTACGCCCGACGAGCTTGCGCTCCTCGAGCCCTTCCGCAACCAGTTGCCCGAGCGCGTCTTCACCCAGGAGTGGCGCGGCCAGGACACTACCGGCTACGGCCAGAGCCGCGGCAATATCATCCGGGCACTCGAATTGTTCGAGGAAGCCGGTTGGACGATTCGGGACCGCGTGTTGACCAACGTCGATACCGGCGAGCCGTTTAGGGTCGACTTCGTCTTCTCTAACCAGGCGATGCTGCGCGCGCTTATGCCGTTCGTCGGTACGCTAAATCGCATCGGCATCCAGACCACTGCGCGGGCGCCTGAGATTTCCAACTGGCTATACCGAATGCGCAGCGGCAAGTTCGACGGCAGCTGCCAGCAATTCCTCCCGACCTTCGTACCCGGGTTAACGCTGCGTCACTGGTTCAGCAGCGCTTCGGCAGACAAAGAGTTTTCCCTAAATTTCATGAACATGCGCAACCCGGTGGTGGATCACCTTATCGAAAGAGTAGTTTCGGCGAATAATTCTCGGGACTTTTACGCCGCGACGCACGCTCTCGACCGCGTATTGCTGTGGAACTTCTACTTGATCCCGACGTTGGCCCAGCCGGGATTCCGCTTGGTCTACTGGGACAAATTCGGCCAGCCGGAAGACGCCCCGTGGCTGCGGCGGGAGGCCTGGCTCGATACTTGGTGGTGGGATCCGGTGAAAGCCGCGCGCGTTGCCGACGGTATCGCTGAACTCACGGGGGGCAGCCGCTGACGCGCCACTCTAAGGGATTCGCTAGAGAGAATCCGTGCTCTCCATCGGAGGCCATCCGCCGTTGGTACGACTCCATGGGTAGCAAGCATTACCCCCACGTGAGCGAACTGCTCATCACAGCAGATTGTGGGGGCAGCAATGGCTACCGGGTGCGTCTTTGGAAACTTCAGCTACAAAGCTTGGCCAACCAACTGAAGATTCCGATCACCGTGTGCCACTTTCCACCGGGCACCAGCAAGTGGAACAAGATAGAGCACCGTCTGTCCTCCTTCATCGCGATGAACTGGCGCGGCAAGCCGCTGATCAACTATCAGGCAATCGTCAGTCTGGTCGCGGCCACCACCACCGAGAACGGGCTTGAGGTCTGCTGCGAACTCGACGAAAGCACCTACGAGAAAGGACGGAAAGCGAGCAACGCGGAAATGGCAACGATCAACATTCAACCCCATGAATTCCACGGCGAATGGAACTACACCGTACATCCGAAAGCCTAATTGGCCCCAACCCATTTGACCGACTTGTTTTGCCACAACCCCTAAGGGTTTCATTTTCGCCTAGCGGCGTTGATGTCCGTGTTTCGAGGCGACATAAAACGGGAATAAGTCTGATCGCCGGAGTGTCTTATTGAAACCCTATTAACGCATATCGCTTGTGACGAGTTCTTGCGCTAACAGGACCTCATTCGGGTAGCGTATGAACACTACGAAGGAGATTTCAATCATGTGGCTTAGATTACGCCAGGTTTGTCTTGTAGTAGAAGAACTCGCTCCAGTGGAGGAGGCGTTGTACGACATTTTCCACATCAAGGTGGCCTTCCGGGACCCCGGGATCGACAAGTTTGGGCTTGAGAACGCGCTGTTTCCCATCGGAAATCAACTACTGGAAGTCGTAGCTCCAATCGAGGAAGACACCGCGGGCGGCCGTTACCTCGAGCGGCGCGGAGGCGATGGCGGTTACATGTTTATCACGCAATGCGACGATCACGCGCGGCGCCGCGCCCGCGTCGAATCGCTGGGGATCCGAATCGTTTACCAATTTGAGAGACCGACATTTCGCAATATTCAATTACACCCGAAAGACACAGGCGGCACCTTTTTCGAGATCAACGAACAGCTTGGTCCGGACGCCCACGCCCTGGACGGACCATGGCATCCCGCTGGAGAGGCGAACTGGAAAGCGGCCCGTGTGCTTGATCGCGTGAATGGCATCGCAGCCGCGGAGGTCCAGTGCGAGAATCCCGCCGCGGTTGCCGCTCGCTGGTCAGAAATCTCAGAGATTCCTCTAACCAATGAATCGGGGCATCCCACGCTGACGCTAGACAACGCCGCCGCGCGATTCGTGCCGTGCAACGACGGGCGCCCCGAGGGCTTAGGCGGCCTCGACATCCTCACGACCGACAAGTCCGCGATTCTTGATTCGGCAAGAGCGCGAGATGCCGTGAGCGGCGAGGACCAACTCTATATCTGTGGAATGAGAATCAATTTGCTCTAAGGGAATTCGTGAGCCTCGCAAATATTCATGGGCACTGAAGATACTGAATAGACGGGAAGTATCCCCGTTTTTCCGGGCACCAGGCTCCTGTAGGGAGAGGCGGGTATGGCCAACGAAGAACATCTGGCGAAGCTGCTTGAGGGGGTTGAGGTGTGGAACGCGTGGCGGAAGGCGCGGCGAGGGGAGGATCCGGAGGAAGAACAGACGTTGAACGCGTGGCTAAATGCGTGGCGAGAGGAGGATTCGGATCTCCGCCCCGATTTGCGCGGAGCTGAACTGAGCGGGGCGCTCCTGGCCGGGGCGGACCTGAGCCGCGCAATGCTGTCCGAGGCGAACTTGGGTGGGGCGAATTTGGTCGGAACGTTTCTGAACGAGGCGGACCTGAGGGCGGCAAATCTGGACGGGGCGAACCTGGGCCATGCGATGCTTCCCGACGCCAACCTGAGTAACGCGAGCCTGGGCCGGGCAGAGCTGACCATCTCAATGCTGTCGGGGACGGATCTGAGCGAGGCGAACCTGAGCGAGGCAGAACTGAGCCGGGCGGACCTCGTCGAGACGAACCTGCGGAAGGCAGATCTGAGCGCGGCGGACCTCTGGGGAGCGGACCTATCCAATGCGCAGCTCTCCGAGGCGAATCTCCGCGGCGCGACTCTATGCAAAGCGAACCTGGACAGGGCGGACATGCGCCACGCGGACCTGAGTGGAGCGGACCTGCGCGGCGCAGAGCTGGGAAGCGCTGACGTGTACATAGAGGACTTGCAGCGGGCAAGACTGCCAGTGGTCTTTCGGATCATACTGACGCTTCGCACGGGCTACGCACGGCTCCACGAATTCATCGGGGCGGCGCGGCGTAAATAGAGGCCGCTGTGGCCTTCTCATCAGACGCAGACTGCCTCCGGGGCTTCCGTTCTTCTGCCGCCATGTCGCTTCCTCCTGGATTGAGCATAGTCTCTTACACCAAATCGCTGACTTTCCAATTCCAAGAGAGGCAAAACACGACAAGGCTTGAAGTGCGCTTCCAAAGGTGCAACACTGTTCTGTAGAAGTCCAGAACGGCCCAGGGTTGGGGTGCGCGATGAGAACCACCGATGACGTCGCTGTCATCAGTTGCTGTGGACACGCTGTTCTTGCGGGGAGCAAGCACTCGTAGAATGTTGTCCAACACGGCAACTCAGTTCGTTGGGCGGGTGAAAAGTGAAAGACTTGCACATATTCGATACACTCGTGCGCGATGCACTGGAAGCTCCGCTGGAGGGGTGGGACTTCCCGTACCTAGAGGGGCGCAAGACGGACATAGAATTGCCCTGGGACTACGCCGCGATTGTGCGCACGCGAATGAACCAAGCGGACTCCGTGCTGGATCTTGGCACCGGCGGCGGCGAGTTTCTCTCCGCGCTCGCGCCGTTTCACGCCCGTATACGTGCTACCGAGGGCTATCCGCTCAATGTGGACGTGGCCCGGAAGCGCCTTGAGCCACTCGGGGTCGAGGTCTGCGATACGCGCGCCGATCCCACCAACCGTCATCTTCCCTTTGCCGATGGCGAATTCGACCTCATTATCGACCGGCACGACGAGTACGTTGCCCCAGAGTTGTTTCGTGTGCTGCGGGCAGGCGGTCAGTTCATTACGCAGCAGTGTGGGGGGTACGGGGAAGCCGGTCTGATAGAATGGTTTGTCGGCAAGGGCGTCGCTGAGCCCATGGACTGGACAGCTGCTGTGGCGGCGCTTCAGCTGCGGGAAGCAGGATTTCGAGTCACGAATGTACACGAGGTCTATCCGGAATACTCGTTCCTGGACGTCGGGGCTGTTGTGTACGATCTGCGAACGAGGCCGTGGAATGTGGAGGGTTTCTCTGTTCTGAAGTACCGGGATCGCCTTCTGGCGATGCACAAGCACATGGAGAAGCACGGCAGCTTCATCGTGAAGGACCAACGCTTTCTCGTCGAGGCGGTCAAGCCACCGGCACTATGAGATAGAAAGCCCAACCAGCGCATGCAGCGGACTTCGTCGCTGACGCGCGGGACGTTAGCCTTCTCGTCATTGGGAAGGAGCCGTTACAGAGGTGATAAAAATCTGCCCGCGATGGGGGCAGGCAGGTCTATATGGGAACTGTCGGAATTTATCTTTTCGGCGCGAATCGAACCGGGTTGAAAGAGGAGAGTGATTTGATGAGTGATGCTTACGATGTTTTGTTGGAGAGTCTGTCCTATCCAGGATCGGGCCGCTTGCGCAAGGTGTTGGAAAATCTGATGACGCCTGACCAAGCTCAAATGGTGGCCGCGCTGCCGGGCACGGCTGAAGACGTGGCCCAATCAACAGGATTCGGCGCGGAGGCGATTCAGCAGGAACTGGATGGCCTTTTCTTCAAGGGGGTGGTTTTCCCAAGAGGCGATTTCGAGCACCGCGAGTTCTTCCGATTCGCCCGGGGCACCATGCAACTTCACGATGCCACTCAAGCGACTCAGGAACGGGACGTGGTGCGGGACAAGGAATTCTACGAGCTCTGGCACGACTTCTGTATAAACGAGTGGTATGTCGATATTGGAAAGGCACAGTCTTCGACGCGCGTGGCCGGCACGCGGATCGTTCCTGCGTACCAATCCATCAAGGATCTGCCCGACATGCAGCCGTACGAAGATTTTCGCGAACTGATGAAGGCCCAGGAGCTCATCGCCATCGTTCCGTGCGCGTGCCGCTATCGAACCGCAGCGGTGGGCGAGCCGTGTGACTGTTTCGATGAAGAGGAAGGTTGGGCCTGTTTGCAGTTCGGACGTGGCGCGGATTATGCCATCAAGCGCGGTTCCGGCATCGAGTTATCGCTCGAAAAGGCGCTGGAACTGACGGACAGAATGGAAAACGACGGCTTGCTCCACATATGGCCCAACAGCCCCAAGATGTCGGGTTTCAACACGAGTTGCCAATGCTGCCGCGACTGCTGCATGGCCTACGTTCCGCTGGATATGCAGGAAAAATCGATGGATGGGGTATGGGCGAAGAGCCGCTACGGGGCCATCGTCGATCAAGAGACCTGCGACGGCTGCCAGGACTGCGTCGAGCGATGCCTTTTTGACGCCATTGACATGGTCAAACCGGAAGGCGCAGCGAAGCGAAAAGGGAAGAATGCGAAGAAGCTCAAAGCTGAGATCGATGCCGACAAGTGTTGGGGCTGCGGCAACTGCGTGCTGGTGTGCAAGGAGACCCATTCGCTGTCGATGAAGGTCGTCAGGCCGCTGGAGCATATTCCAGGAGCGGTTTCATGAGATTGCCTTAGAGGTCCGGCCCGAACCCCCTTTTCTTGTGTAGCGTTGGATGAGGGTCTTGAGGGCTTTGAGAAGCGTTCGGGAGCCGACCCAGGTTGGTTCTTGGCTCGTTTCTAGTGGTGTGATTCGGCCTGATGGGACATTATCTGTGGGCTACGAATCGCTGGCCAATGTTGAGTCTTCCGGTCGAAGAGATCCTTCACTTCGTTCAGGATGACGTGAAGGGGATTGGCTTTCCCGAACAGATAATGGCCGCCAATCGCGAATCGTTCCACTAGAGCACTTTAAGTAATTCTGTGGCCGCAGCTGCGCCGTCGAGGACAAGGCTGACAAGAAGCAAGATCGCAGTCGTAGTGGTGCTACGACAAGGTCTTGCGCCGCAGTCAGCCGATGCCACAGCAAGCAGATGTGGCTACAGAATTACTTAAAGTGCTCTAGGTTTCGGTGTTTCATAGCTATCGAGACCTTCGGCGGTTTCCTCTACAGTAAAAGAAAACTTGCCCGTGGTAGCCGCGGGTATTACGATATGAGAAATGTCGACTCGGGAACGAAGGTGAATGCAACGGGATGAAGGAGACGAAGAACATGAACAGGACGAAGAAGACAAACCGCCAATTAGAGATTACAAGACGTGGATTTATTGGCGCCGCGGCATCAGCAGCAGCCTTTACGATTGTTCCGCGGCATGTGCTGGCCGCCTCGGGCAAGACGCCGCCGAGCGACAAGCTCAATGTCGCATGTATCGGCGTGGGAGGTATGGGATTCAATACCGTCAGAAATGTCATGGGCGAGAACATTGTCTTTCTCTCCGATGTAGACGAGAAGCGGGCGGCCAATGCGTATGACATGTTTCCCAAGGCAAAGAAATACAGCGATTACCGTAGGATGCTCGACAAGGAACACAAAAACATCGATGCGATTGCGGTTACCACGCCCAACCACACGCACATCCCCATCAGTGTGATGGCGATGAAGATGGGCAAGCATGTTTTTTGTCAAAAGCCGCTAGGCCACAACATCCAGGAGGTCCGCGTAGTAACGGAACTGGCCAAGGAGACCGGGCTGGCCACACAAATGGGAGCCGGCGGGCATTGTGAAGAGAACTACGCCAGCGTTGTCGAACTGGTTCGATCGGGGGCCATCGGAGAAGTCCGGGAAGTCCATGTCTTCTGCGATAACGAATGGGATCCTCTGCCGAGAAGGCAACCAACCCGCGATAAATCTGGCCGCGTTCAAGGGCGCCCGGAGGGACAGCGCCCTCCGAAGAATCTGAAGTGGGATCTATGGCTTGGCCCGGCCCCCGTTCGGCCCTACAACCCCGCCTACCACCCACGTCAATGGCGTGCCTGGTGGGATTTCGGTGGCGGGCGACTTGGTGACATGGGTTGCCACTTCCTCAACCTGCCGGTCTGGGCGCTGGACTTGAAGGCCCCGCTCACCGTCGAAGCCGAAGGCCCCCGCGTGAGCCTGGAACATGCCCCGGCCTGGTTGGTCGCCAAGTGGACCTACGGCGCGCGAGGCGACATGCCGCCGGTGGAAGTCACCTGGTACGACGGCAACATACGCCCCGATCTGCCCAAAGAGGTTAACCCGCCCGACTGGGAACACGGCATCGTCTTCGTCGGCTCCGAAGGAATGATTCTATCCAGCTACAGTCGGCATGTGCTCTATCCTGAGGAGAAATTCGCCGATTTCAAATACCCCCCGAAGACCTTCGTCCGAGGCGGCAACGAACCGGTGTGGATCGCGGCGTGCAAGGCGGGCGATCCAGCCATGCACAATTTCGCGGCCAATCCGGGGCTGTGCAGTTTCGACTATTCCGGACCACTGACCGAGATGGTATTGCTGGGAACGATAGCCCATCGCGTCGGCCAAAAGCTCGAGTGGGATTCGGAAAACATGAGGACCACGAATTCTCCAGAGGCAAACCTGCTTATCGGGCGGGAGAACCGCAAGGGTTGGGAGCTGTAGCCTGGCTAGCCAGCGCGTCAGCGGCCTGCGCCGCTGACGCGCATAACGTTAGCACCGAGCCGCAACGATCGCGCAGTTCGCAAAGCGTGGCGTCGGAGTGCTGCAGAACGTCT
>CAYNZS010000098.1:0-13858 GCA_964401695.1 uncultured Nitrospirales bacterium | reverse complement strand
CCCTCTACACTAATTTCTGGCAAGGAACTGTCTCAAGCTTGTTGTCAGAGAGGGAGGATATCCGTAAACGCGCAGTCCGGCGTTTTCTCCCTCTTCGCGAATGTGCTACCATCGCCGGGCGTGTAGCGTCGCGCCGTGCGCGCCTTGAAATCATTCTCGACCCCAAGATCCGTGCTCCGACGGGCAGCCCCTGAGAGGGAGAATCTCGATGTTATACGTAGCCTTTCGCCGCATCCGCCCCATCGCCTTAGCGGTCGCGGTCGCCTTGACGGTGGCCTCCTGCAATAACAGTTCCACACCGGCCGACTGGGTCGTCTACCGGCTCCCCGCCGAACCGGACACGCTGAATCCTTATCTGAGCACGGCGGGGTCCTATGCCATGCTCGTCTTGGGCAACATAATGGAATCCCTGTACGAACGGGACAACGATTCGGTCGAACTCGTTCCAAATATTGCATCGAGTTGCGACATCTCTAACGACCACTTGAGCTATACCTTTCACCTTCGCAAAGACGCCCATTTTTCCGACGGCGTTCCGCTGACTGCGAAGGACGTGAAATTCACCATCGACACGATCCTCGATCCGGAAAATGACACGGCAGATATTCGAAGCTACCTAAGCTCCATCGAAACCGTCGAGCTTCTTGATGACCATACGATCCAGATAAAAGTCGATAAACCCTATTTTCTGAACTTTACCACGCTATCGGGACTGGGGATCATTCCCGAGCACATCTACGGCGGCGGCGATTTTAACAACCACCCCGCCAACCGGCATCCGGTGGGGTCGGGCCCCTATGTATTCGAGTCATGGCAGACGGGTGGCCAGATCGCGCTGGCGCGGAGTGATAACTATTGGGGAGAGAAGAAGCCTCATCCGGCGAAGATCATCTACCGGGTAATCATCGACGACAACGCGGCGCTGCAGGCGCTGAAAAGCGGCGAGATCGACGTGACGAATATCGCGCCTGAGCAATACAATCTGGAGGCATTGAAACCCTCGTTTCAGGAAGACTTCTATGTCGAGAAAACGTTTTCGCCCGTGGATGGCTACTACGACAGTCTCAGCTACATCGGCTGGAACACGAGACGTCCGCAGTTCTCGGACAAACGGGTGCGCCGCGCGCTCACCATGCTCATCGACCGCGATACGCTCTTGGAAAAAGTGTGGCGGGGCTTGGGCCGCGTGACCACAGGCTACCATTCGCCAAGCAGCAAAGAGTACAACCCCGACATCGTCCAGATTCCCTTTGACCCAGCGGGCGCGGTGAAATTGCTGGAGGAGGCGGGGTGGGTCGACAGCAACAACGACGGCGTCCTCGACAAGGACGACACGGAATTCAAGTTCGAATTCGTCTACAGTACGGGCAAATCGGAATACGATATCCTAGCGACCACGTACCAGGAAAATATGAAGAAGGCTGGAATCGAAGTAACGCTTCGCCCGCTCGAGTTCGCAACGATCCTGGAAAGCATTCAGACCCGCACCTTCGACTCCGTCATGCTGGGGTGGTCCCTCCCGCCCGAAAGCGACCCGTATCAATTGTGGCACACCACTCAGAGAGAGAAGGGCTCGAACTACACCGGTTTCGGAAACACCGAGTCGGATAAGCTCATCGAAGACGCCCGGCTGGAATTCGAGCGGGAGAATCGAATTGAGTTGTACCGGCGATTGCACGAAATGCTCCACGACGAACAACCCTACACCTTTCTATTTAACAAACAGCGCGTGGTGGCGGCGTCGAAACGCTTTCACAACGTCACGATGTACCCTCAAGGCTTCGATATCCACGAATGGACGGCTGCGGCCGAATCGCGGCAGCCGCAGTAGGCGACGGTCGGACACTAACCCTTGAAAGCCTACCTCACACGCCGATTGCTCCTCATGATCCCCACGTTCTTCGGGATCACGCTTATCACGTTCGTGGTCGTCCAACTCGCTCCCGGCAGCCCGGTCATGCTCAAGCTTTACGGCGCGCAGGGCGGCGGCAGCAGCATCACGGAGGAAATGATCGAGGAAACGAAGAAACTCTACGGTCTCGATAAGCCGCTCCCGGTCCGCTATGCCCTTTGGGTGGGGAAAATAGTCACGCTCGATTTCGGCGATTCCTACAAGGATCACCAGCCCGTTACGGAGAAGATCCTCAAGACGCTCCCCATAACCTTGCAGCTAAACATCGTGTCCCTCTTTCTCATTTACCTGCTCTCCGTGCCCCTGGGTGTCTTCTCAGCGACACACCAGCATTCCATCGGGGACCGAATTTCGACCCTCGGGCTGTTCGTTCTCTACAGTCTCCCCAACTTCTGGGTCGCGATGCTGCTCATGTATTTTCTTGGCGGCGGCGCGTGGTTGGATTGGTTTCCGGTGGCGGGCATCAATTCGCTTCAGGCGTCGAGCATGCCGTGGCACGAGTGGCTTTTGGACCGAACATGGCATCTTGTGCTGCCTATTTTCTGCCTGACCTATGGCGGGCTTGCCATGCTGTCGCGTTTCGCGCGCGCGGGCATGATCGAGACGGTTCGCCAGGATTACATTCGTACGGCCCGGGCCTACGGATTCTCCGAGCAGGTCGTCATTTACAAGTATGCCATGCGCAACTCGCTCATACCGATCATCACCATGCTGGGATACCTCTTGCCGGCGATGATTAGCGGCAGCGTCATCGTCGAGAGTATCTTCTCCGTACCCGGCATGGGCAAGCTCAGTTTCGAGGCTATCCTCTCGCGCGATTATCCCCTCGTTATGGGGATTCTCTCGTTTTCCGCGGTGCTCACCCTGATTGGGTTGCTCCTATCGGACATTCTGTACGCGCTGGTCGACCCGCGCATTAAACTGGATTGACGGAAACGGCACATGGCAGACACAGTCAAACAGGGCTACTGGCGGCTAGCCGGACGGCAGTTCCGGCGCAGCGTCATGTCGGTCATCGCGCTGATAGTCCTCATCGGCATCGGTTGCGTGGCCCTCGCCGCGCCATTTCTCGCCGGCACGAAACCGATCGTCATGAGCTTTGGGGGCGATACCTATTTATTGCCTAATGTCATCGACTACGCCGGCCTCGTCTCTTTCGATTTCGACAGCTGGAAGCCCTCGGAAGGCGACTGGAGGCTGATGCCGCTCATCGCCCAATCGCCGGACAAGTCCGACTTGTACAACACGCTGAAGCCCCCAAGCAGAGATCACCTCCTCGGCACGGACAACCGGGGGCGCGATACTCTGAGCCGAATCATCTGGGGTACGCGCATTTCCATGACTATCGGTTTTGTGGCGGTGGGCATCTCGCTGGTTATCGGCGTATTCCTGGGGGCTGCCGGGGGATACTACGGGGGAAAGATCGACGCCATCGTCTTACGCATGATCGAAATTATGCTGTGCTTCCCGACGCTTATCTTGATCCTGGCGCTCGTCGCGATGCTCCCACCGAATATCTACAACATCATGATCGCGCTGGGCTTCACGCAATGGACCAGCTCGGCCCGGCTGGTGCGTGGCGAATTCCTCAAGCTGCGCGAAAGCGACTTCGCGACCGCGGCCCGGGCCATGGGCTTGGGCGATGGACGGATCATCTTCCGGCACTTGCTGCCAAACGCGTTGGGCCCCGTGCTCGTCAGCGCCACCTTCGGCATCGCCGGAGCCATTCTCATCGAATCCTCGCTGAGTTTCCTCGGCTTTGGCGTACCGCCGCCCACATCGAGTTGGGGCGAGATTCTTTCGCAATCCAAACGCTACATTAGTTTCGCTTGGTGGCTGGTCCTCTTCCCAGGCGCGGCTATATTCTTGACGGTTACCGCGTTCAACCTGGTAGGCGAAGGGTTACGCGATGCGATGGATCCGAGGTTGCGGCAATGACGGGAAGAGTTACTCGTTCACACGGAGGACCGTGGGAACGAGAGTACGCTGAAGTATAATCGAAAGGCTCTACACCGATGTCCGACGCCATCCTAAGCGTCCAAAATCTGAAGACGTATTTTTGCCTCGATGTGGGCGTCGCCCGCGCGGTGGACGATGTGTCTTTCGAGATCGAGGCAGGCAAGACCCTCGCGCTCGTAGGGGAGAGCGGCTGTGGGAAGAGCGTGACCGCCCTTTCCCTGTTGCGATTGGTGCCCGATCCGCCGGGGCGCATCGTAGGCGGAGAGGTCTTGTTCGAGGACTCGAACTTGCTGGCGCGTCCGCAGTCGGAAATGCAGTCCATTCGCGGTAACGACATCTCGATGATTTTTCAGGAGCCCATGACCTCCCTCAACCCCGTATTCCGCGTCGGCAATCAGATAGCGGCGACCGTCATGCTGCATCAAGACCTCGATCGAGACCGCGCGTGGGCCAAAGCCATTAGCCTACTCGAACAAGTGGGCATCCCAGCGCCTGAATCGCGCGTAGACGACTATCCCCACCAGATGTCCGGGGGTATGCGGCAGCGCGTCATGATCGCTATGGCGCTCGCGTGCAATCCGAAACTCCTCATCGCCGACGAACCGACGACCGCGCTGGACGTGACGATCCAGGCGCAGATCCTCGATCTCCTGAAAAGACTACAACAGGAGCGGGGCATGGCCATCTTGTTGATCACGCACGACCTCGGCATTGTCGCGAATACCGCGGACGACGTCGCGGTCATGTATGCCGGAAAGATTATCGAGAAGGCGCCCGTGCGCGATCTATTTGCGGCGCGGCGGCATCCGTACACGCGGGGCTTGTTCGATTCGCTGCCGAAGCTCGAGCATGTGGGCGAGCGCCTCACGACCATTGAGGGCCAGGTGCCCGCGGCGACGGATTTCCCCGAAGGCTGCCGTTTCCATCCACGATGTCCCCATGCGCTGGAACGGTGCGAAGTTGACGCCCCACCGCTCGAAAGCCATGAAGACGGCGCGCACCGGTGCGCGTGTTGGCTTCACGACGCGGACACCATGGATAAACTGGGTAGGCCTACGGGTGTGCCGGAGAGTGTGAAGACGTGACCGGCGAAACACGAGCGCTCGTCGAGGTTGAAGACCTTGTTGTCCACTTTCCCGTGCGAAGGGGCGTGTTCTCGCGCGTGGTGGCGCAGGTCCGTGCCGTGGACGGCATATCCTTTTCCATTCCCAAGGCGAAAACGCTGAGCCTGGTGGGCGAAAGCGGTAGCGGCAAGACGACAGCGGGCCGGGCGTTGCTCCGCCTTATCGAGCCGACGGCCGGGCGGGTTGTATTCGATGGCGCGAGGATGGCTGGGCTCGACCGAAAGAAGCTCCGCGCGTTGCGGCGGCGCGCGCAAATCATCTTTCAAGACCCCTATAGCTCGCTGAATCCGCGCATGACGGTTTACTCGGTGTTAGCGGAGGCGCTTGCGGTGCACCGGCTCGTGCCCAAAGCTGGACGCCGTGATCGTGTGCTCGAATTGCTAAACCTGGTCGGCCTGCCGTCCGAGGCCGCCGGCCGCTATCCCAACGAATTCAGCGGCGGGCAACGTCAGCGCATCGGCATCGCGCGCGCACTCGTGGTCGAGCCGGAGTTGATCGTGGCCGACGAGCCCATCTCGGCGTTAGACGTTTCGATTCAAGCGCAAATCCTCAACCTGCTTTCGGATCTGCAGGAGCAACTTGACCTGACCTACCTGTTTATCGGCCACGATCTATCGGTAATTCAACACATCAGCGACTATGTCGCGGTCATGTACCTGGGCCGTATCGTGGAGATTGGAACGACAGAAGACATTTTCGAGCGGGCGGTCCATCCGTACACCCAGGCGTTGCTGAGCGCCGTGCCCGTGCCCGATCCCGACGCGAAAAGCGATCGCCAGATCCTTCAGGGCGACATGCCGAGCCCCCTCGCGCCCCCGACTGGATGTCACTTTCACCCGCGCTGTCCGGATTGCGAGGAATCGTGCTCGAAAGACGATACCGTCCTGGCACGCGTGGGCGACGGCCATCAGGCGGCCTGTCATGTCCATGCGCCTAGGTCGCGACGAGGACCACTGGAGTTAAGGTGAACAGTCAGATTATTCTCCGCCGTAAACGGCTGAGTCGGATACACTGTCTGGAAGGATGACCAATCGCGGTTGAAGCGACAGCCTCAGGAGATATGCGCGATATGCTGACGCTAGATGAGATTCTGCGGAAATTGACGAACCATGGCGATACACTGCGCGACATGGGCGTACGAGAGTTGGCGGTGTTCGGCTCGCTTGCCCGCGGCGCGGCGTCCCAAGACAGTGACTTGGATTTCTTGGTCGACTTGAGGAGAAAGACTTTCGATGCGTACATGGATCTGAAGTTCTTCTTGGAGGTTCTATTCGGCTGCCCCGTGGACTTGGTGCTGAAAGATACCGTTAAACCAGGCCTGCGGGCTACGATCGAAGAAAGCGCTGTTCATGCCCCGGGACTTTAGCGTTTATCTTGAGGACATCCGCGCCGCGATCGCCAAGATTGAGAACTACACCGTCGGGATGACGGCGGCTTCCCTGGCGAAGGACGAGCTTCGCCTCGATGCGGTGCTGCGGAACCTCGAAGTGATCGGCGAAGCGGTGAAGGCCATTCCCCAACAGGTCCGCGAGTCACGGCCGGGGATAAAATGGCGAATGACACCGACATCACAATTGATTAATGGTTGATTAGCGGGTAAGTGTTTTGTATATATTGAGAATTGCCGCCGCTTGCGCCGAGAGCGAATAGTCCACGAGCGTCTTTTGCCGCGCGGCTTTACCGAGGGCGCGCGCCGTGGCCTTATTGGCGATGAGGGCCGCGAACGTCTCGCGCAGAGCCGTCTCCGAGCCATCAAAGACCATCCCCGTCTTGCCGTGTTCGACAATCTCCGACAACATGCCCCGATCCGATACGACTGCCGCTTTCCCCATGGCCATCGCTTCGCGTACCGCGCGGCAGGTGCCGTCTGAGCCGGGCACGAGGAAGACTTTGACGTCGAAGGCCTTCAACATGCCCACGTAATCCTCCCCCTCGACAAACCCGGAGAAGTGGACGTGGGATTCGAGGCCGCGTGCGCGCACGGGTCCGTGGGCGACCTCGTCCTGCTTTGTGCCGCGGCCCACGACCAGCGCGTGGACCGAATCGTTTACCGCGACGAGTTTTTCCAGCGCCCCCCAGAGGACTTCGTACTCGCGATGGGTTTGCATACGCGCGACAATTCCCACAACGAAGGCATCGCGCGGGATTCCGAGGCGGCGCCGGCCGTCGGGAACTTCGCGGGCCGGATCGAAGCGCTCCGTATCCACTGCGCCCGGCACGACGGCCATACGCTCTTCCGGGAAGCCGTATTCGCGCGAATCGTGTTCCAGCGCACGCGCGGAGGGCTGTATGAGAAACCGGGTGTTGCGCAGGAGTCTTCTATGCAGCCCCTTCCTATCGAGGCCACCGCCTTCGTGGCTACTTCGGATCACGGGAATGCCCAGCGGCGGGCACACGCGCGTGGCAAGAAGGTGATCGTTGTCGAGGTTGCAGTGGACGAAATCGAAGGAGTATTGCCTCAGGTATTTTCCGAGAGCCGCGCGGTCTCGATGGTTGGACCACGGTCTCCTGTGTTTCAGAAGGTGAAAATCGAGGAGGGGTTCTATGCCACGGTCGCGGGCAGTTTCGACGATCCGGTTTCGCTTCGACTCGGGGCCCGGCGAACAGGCGAATTCAACATCCACACCGAGGGCACGCAGGGAGACGCACAGATTGAGCGCCGGTTCGGCCGGCCCCGTCCATTTGCTATTGCTGAAGAGGTAGAGAACCCTCATGCCATCATGCCGCCGGTTCGGCCTTGAGTCGCACCTCATCGAGTTTGACCGAAACCAGTTGAGAAACGCCACGGTCTTGCTGGGTCACACCGTAGAGCGAACCCGCTTTTGCCATGGTCTGTTTGCTGTGCGTGATGACGACGAACTGCGTGTCCTCACAAAACTCGTCCAGCATGTTCAGGAAGCGCCCGATGTTCGCGTCGTCCAGCGGGGCGTCCACTTCATCGAGGACGCAGAAGGGCGACGGCTTCGCCTTGAAGATGCTGAACAACAGGGCGATGGCCGTCAATGCCTGTTCGCCACCGGAAAGCAACGAGATGGTTTGCGGCTTCTTCCCGGGCGGGCGCGCTTCGATCTCGATGCCCGACTCGAGCGGATCGTCTTCGTCGAGCAGATAGATGCGCGCTTGCCCGCCGTTGAATAGGCGGCGGAAATATTGGCGGAAATGGTCGGCCACTGTATTGAAGGTGTCGAGGAATAGCTCCTTAATCGTCGCGTCGATCCGTTCGACGACGTCGAGTAGCGCTTCCCGTGCCTGCGACAGATCGTTGTTCTGTGAAACGAGAAAATCGTTTCGTTCGGTTAGCGCGTCGAATTCTTCGATAGCGGTGAGATTGACCGCGCTCATGTGTTCGAGTTTGCCGCGCGTGTCTTTCACGATCTCCTCGCGTGTTTCGTCGTCGTACTCGTCCGTACCCACATCTTCCTCGGCCAACGAGCCGAGCGCGATGTTGTATTCCGTCAGGATTCGTTCCTGGAAGAATCCAAGTTGGTCTTCATCGTGGCGCAGGCTAATCTCGAGCTGATGGACCTCGGATTGAGCCGAGCGCGTACTTTCCCGCAGTCCTTTGAGGTCTTTTTCGAGCGTGTCCGATTCGTCGAGCAAGGCCTGCCGCTGGTTTTCCGCCTCGACCACGTGTTTGCGCGCTTCCTCTTTCGATTCAGACAGAGCCTTCGAGCGTTCAACTTCGTCTTTGATATTCTCTTCGAGCGCCGTCTCTTGTTCGCGCAACTCCTTAATGCTTTCGAGCCGTTTCGCTCCTTCCGATTGGGCGGTTTCCAACTCCCGCCGCAACCGCGACTGGTCGCGCTCGACCTCTTCGAGCGTTTGCGCCGCGCCGGCCAATTCGATGCGCAAATCGGACAAGCGGCTGCCCAGTTCCGACTGGGCCTGCCGCGCCGCCGAGGCCGCCTCTTGCGCGGTAGCAATGGATTCTTGAAGGCGCGCGTCCTCGCTCTCGAAATCCGTGGCGCGGCTGGCTTCTTCGCGCCGCTCGGCCTCCATGGATTCCCGCTTCGCAACCAATGCCTCGCGTTCCGCCTTTAGGCCTTCCGCCGAGTCGGACAAGCTCTTAAGCTCCGTCGTATTGCGCGCGATGCCCACGCTCAACTCGGTCAGTTCGGCCCGCAGCCCCTTTTCTTGAGATGCGAGATCCCCGGACTGGGTCTTCTGTTTTTCGATCAGATCGGTGATCTGCGAGCCCTTTTCCGCAACGACCCGAATTTCGCCATCGGTCGCTTCGACCTTGCCTTCCAATTCGGCAATTTCGGCGCTGCGGCCGATCAACCCACCTTTTTGATGCGCCGTCCGCCCGCCCGTGACCGCGCCCGACGAGGTAACAACTTCGCCATCCAACGTGACAATCCGTGGGAAACGATCTTTCGTCTGCGCGATGGCGATGGCGTCGTCGATGCTCTTGACGACAACCGTATTGTGGAACACGTATTCCATCGCCTCGCGGTAGGATTCGTCGAATTGAACGAGATCCAACACCGCGCCGATCACGCCGGGCCGGCCTTGCAAGGCGTTGAGATCATTCCTTCCGCCTGGGCGAATCGTATCGAGAGGCAAAAAGGTCACGCGCCCCGCTTTGTTGTCGCGAAGGTACTCGATGGCCACCTTCGCGGAATCCGCCGCCTCGACCACGATGTTGTTCACGTTGCCGCCGAGGGCCGCTTCGACCGCCGTTTCGTAATCGATCGAGGTAGACAGCAAATCGCCGATGGGCCCTACGACGCCCGCGGCCTGATCATTGCCGTTCTTCTTCGCGCGCATAATCGATCGAACGCCGGCCGCGAAGCCTTCGTAGGAATCGCGTAGCTCACGCAGAGAGGTGAGCCGCGCCTCGACGCTGCTCCTTGTCTCGCGCAATGTCTGCCGGGATTCGTTGAGCGCGTTCATCTCCCCGCTCAGCGAGAGGACTTGGTCTTCACATCCGGCGCGCTCGGCGGACAAGGCCGTGGCCCGATCTCCCTTTTCGCGCTCGGCCCGTTGCAGCGAATCGAGTTCCGCCGCGAGCGATTCATGCCGCTGGCCTTCTCTTTCCTGGCGGCCGTAAATCGCCTGTAACTGTGCCTCGGTGTTGACGATGCTGACGTTGAACGTTTCGATGGAGATCTCGGTCTTTGCGCGCAAGTTCATGGTCTCGACGGACTTCGCGCGAACCTGCTCAAGTTCTTCGTCTGCTGCCGCGACGTGAGCCACTGCCGTTTCGTAGCCCCTGTTCTCGGCCTCAAGCCCCGCCTTCTTTCCCTCCACCGACTGGCGCAATTCCTTCGCCCGCCCGTTCGTCAATTCCAGGTCTTTCTGAGTTTGCGCGGCTTGTTGCCGCAGCGCTTCGCCCTCTTCGCCCGCGCGCTGCTGCTGTTCCTTCGCGTACGCCGCCTGGCTCTTGATCAGGGAGATGCGGCCCTCGATCTTTTCCATCTCCGTGTCGATATCGTGGACACCTTCGCGCCGTGCATGGAGCACCCGGTCCACCTCGAGCTTAGCCAGATTCAATTCCTCGTAACGTGCCTCCAACGCCGTCATCTGCGCGCTATCTTCTTCGAAGGCCTTCTGAGCTGTTTGAAATCTCGTGCGCAGGTCGGTGATGGTCGCCGTCAGCGCCACCTGCTGGATCCAGGCCGCGCGTATTTCCGTATCGCGCAACAGGTCCGACAACTCACGGTAGCGAATCGCCGCATTCACCTGGCGCTTCAGAGAGCGCATCTGCCGCTCGACTTCCATGATGATGTCGCCCAGGCGCAGGAGGTTCTGCTCGGCCTGATCGAGCTTGCGCATGGCGACGCGCTTGCGGCTCTTATACTTGATGATGCCAGAGGCTTCCTCGAAGAGGTAACGGCGGTCGTCCGGCTTCGAGCTGAGGACCATGCTGATCTTGCCCTGGCCTATCATCGAGTAGGCGTTCGTGCCGATGCCTGTATCCATGAAGAGTTCCTGGACATCCTTGAGGCGGCACGGGGCCTTGTTGATCAAATATTCGCTCTCGCCAGAGCGGTAGATTCTGCGCGTCACCTGCACCTCGGCGAAGTCGAGCGGCAAGCGGGATTCCGCGTTATCGAAAGTCAGCGTGACTTCCGCCATCCCCGTGGCCGCGCGCTCGTCGCTGCCATTGAAGATGACGTCCTGCATATGTGCGCCGCGCAATTCCTTCGGCCGTTGTTCCCCCAAAGCCCAGCGCATGGCGTCCAGGATATTACTCTTCCCACAGCCGTTCGGACCGACAATCGAAGTCATACCCGATTCCAGATTGACCAGAGTCCGGTCCGCGAACGATTTGAAACCCATCATTTCGATTTGCTTAAAAAACATGCCGTTCGACTAGATGCCTCCGTCACTGTCTACTGACTCAGTTTTCTTGTTGCAGTTCTTTTGCCACAGGGGGCACAGAGATCACAGAGTGGCAGCCGATTCGCGACAACTCATTACAGAACAAGATACCTCACCCCGTCATTTCGAGGAGGTACGACTAAGCAATCTCCTCCGATCATTATTTAGCGACCGGCCGAAGTCAGATCTCAGCGTCATCCCTGGCGACATTCGCGGTGTCGAGCAGATTGCCGCGGTCGCTGAGCTCCCTCGCAATGACGAAAAGGGGAACGCCTCGATGATCTAGTTCTCTGTGTCCTCTGTGGCAAAAGTAGTTCCCACAAATTCGGTGGTTCGACGCGCCTTATCCCCGCACCGAACCACCCGTTTAATAGAAACCGCCTTGCCTGTGTCGTCATCCGTTTCGATCACGACCGCATTAATGCTAGGCGTACCGCCCGCTACGGTGAATTCGGAAGGTATCCCCGTCAAGAATTTACGGATAATCAATTCCTTCTTCACACCAATGACCGAATCATGCGGACCGGTCATTCCTACATCGGTGATGTACGCCGTGCCCTGGGGCAACACCCGCTCGTCGGCCGTTTGCACGTGCGTATGTGTTCCCACAACGGCGCTGCACGCCCCATCGAGATACCAGCCGAGGGCCACCTTTTCCGAAGTAGCCTCGGCGTGCATATCGACCAGGATCGCCGATGTTACCTTCTACAACTCCTCAACCTGGTGACGAGCCGCCTCGAATGGACAGCCAAAGGCTTCCATGTAGACACGGCCTATCACGTTGACCACACCCAACTTACGCCCATCGGCCAGTTCGAGGATCATCGATCCTTTACCCGGAACCGCACCCGGATAGTTGACAGGCCGAACAATATTCGCAAAGCCGTCGATGGCTTTCGCCAGAGACTTCTTACGCCAAGTGTGATTATCCAGAATCATGCCCTGGACACCCATTCCCAAGATTTCTTTGGCGATTTCGGAAGTAATCCCCAAACCACCGGCGGCATTCTCGCCATTAACAATCGATATGTCAATAGAAAATTCTTCGCGAATTCTTGGGATCCAGTCGCACAGTACTCTGCGGCCTAGCCGCCCAAAAAATATCCCCTACAAACAGGATCTTCATGCCGGGGAATGTCTCCTAGTCGAGTGAGCCACAGGTAGCTCTCATTCGCACGGAGGACCGTGGGAACGGGAGAATCACATGGGCGCCCACCGCCAAACAAGTTTGAGAAGCGCTACCTATATCTCACCGCACTCGGAGCGCGACGGATAGAGCGCGTGAATTCCGCTCGTGGGAGATTCGGCGAAGACGTTCGAGCTATGCTTAGCACACACAGCGAGAGCGCCATGGAAAACCATGGCACTCTCATAGAGGGTAAGACCTTTCCAGGAGCTGTTGGTCGCGTGGCGATGGGATAGTCGCCCCAACGTTTCCTTTTGCTGCCAGGCCTAATTCGACGTCCGTGTCATCTCACCTCGACATCCGTGTCTCGCTCTTTCTATGCATAGGTATCGGCAAAATACCGGAAACCTTTAGCCGGGATTGTCGAGCGTTCCTGTGTCGCTCCGAACGGAGAGGCCCCCAATCGGAGGGTGTTGGAATTGAGGGCGTGAAAGCCGAGGGAGGCAGGAGGGTGCGCGAATGCGGACGAGGCGCCGCTAACGTATATCCGCGTCAAACCAGCGAACCCAACCGACGATCCCCTTGGCCTGGCGGAGCATTGTGGCCTTGAGGCCGCGCTCGCGAAGTTTCTCTTTGGCATCCTCCCGAGACTTCGCGACAACCGCCCCGCCCACGAAGGATTTTTCGACATCGCCTTCCGCGCGTATGGCATGATACTCATAGGTCGGCATTGGGATCCCTCCTGACTGCGTTACCCAGTATATCACATGGCCGGCGGGACGGAGAGATCGAGGCCGAGGAGATTCACGGCAACTCCGGTTGCCGCTGGGACAGCACTACGGGTTTCTCCCGAAATTTTCCATGATTTCTTGAAACCTGGCCGGGAGAGGCCCCCCGTGAGCAACTAAGGATATGGAGTCCCGGCCGCAATCGGTCGCGCACACTAACAATTGGTGCAGCCTTTGAAAGCAAGGCGACCGTACGTTTTCTGTCATCCTGAATGACGTGAAGGATCTCGATACGCCAGAAGCCCAATGAAATGAAGAGATACTTCGCTTCACTCAGCATGACGGATGAGATGGAAACGGTATGGATCAATACGCTCTAGCCCAGATATCTCACCGCTTGCTAATGTTGAGTCTTCCGGTCACTGTTGTCCTAAACCGCTCCAAGGGAATTGCGATTAGGGTTAGCAGCATTGGACAAAAGCGTTTTTGTTTTGATTGAGACCTCGACCCCACCGTCTTTGCTAGACAGGGGTGTGGTCAAAAGCCAACCCCTCAGAGGCTGTTTTTCGCGAGTTTATGCGCATTTTTCCACAGCCTTTCAAGGCGGGGTCGTAGGGAATTCCACTGATGAGAATCGCCCTCATGAGGACCAGTATTTTTCGCATGGGCGCGCCGAGGCTTT
>CAYNZS010000097.1:0-13925 GCA_964401695.1 uncultured Nitrospirales bacterium | reverse complement strand
CCGTCGACGAGAAAATTACTCCAAAACCCTCTCAAGAGCCCAGAATTGACAAAAACCGAGTCGCAGAGCACCTGCCCCGGAAGCTGTGAGCGATGCGGGTTAGACTACATCGCCTCATGCGGTCGCCCCGTTGGCGCGCTGGCCAGTCGGAAATCCTGTAGGTCCATTGCAGGAACGGGCGATACCGCGGGGTAATCTCAGTGGCCGAAGAGGCCGTATCGGTAACTATCTGGCTATTCGTTGAGATTCTTCATTTGCTGTGGCGCTGTATCCCTGGTCCGACAGGTCGGTCAGCAGAAGGTCCAACGGCAGCAGAATCTGGAAGACGAGAGATCTGCACTCGGATACAATCCGTACAAGATGCCCGAGTTGTCAATGCAATGCGAAGATACCGCTAGAAGCAAGCTGCAAGAAGCAAGCTGCAAGAAGTGGACATGCTATATCTGCGGTAGCCGCTTCGCCCCGTAGATTGCAGGCAACGCCTTCCGTTTGCCCGATCCTCGTTAAACCTGTAGCATTACCGTATGGGCGACCAAATCAGAAAATTCTTCGAGGCGCTACGCCGCGGCCACCGTTTCGCGACGCACGATATATGGCGCATCGGGCGGCCGGGCGAGAAAATTCCCAGCGGGCTTATTATCAAGCAGATCCGTGTGGCGATCCTCCTCGTTTCCAATCTCATTCGCGGGACGATTCTGCTGCGGGCTGCCGCGCTCACGTTCGCGACGCTGCTAGCTATTGTCCCCTCGTTGGCCATCCTCTTTTACATGGTCCAAACGTTTGGCTTGGACGAGGCCATCTTCGAGGCGGCCAGGACGCGCGTGGACCAAGCGGTGGAAACCGCCGCGGAGTTGCTAGCCCATCAAGACGAAGTTACAACCGATGTGGGCCCTGGCGTGGCGGAGGCGGAATCGGCGGAGGATGTACTTGAGGACGCAGATGGCGGCATTGACCCGGAAGCAGCCGCCCCCGCGGATGCGGAAGACCTAGAGGAGGCGAGCAAGAAAGTCCGGACTGCTATCCGGCAAGCTTTTCTCCCAGCGTCTAGCGGTTCGGAGGAAGGCTACGTCGATCCCGTCGAGGAGGTCTTCGAGCTCGCCGATCAGTTGGCCGACGACGCCACGGACGATCCCGGCGCCCTGCTCGTGTCGGGGTTTATCCTGTTTTTTACCACCGTCTTGGGCCTGATGCGGAACATCGAGACTTCGTTTAATCACATATGGGGCGTACTGAGGACCCGTTCCTGTTTTCGCATGATCGGCGACTACATGTTGATTACGATGCTACTGCCTTTCGTGGGGGCCGCGGCACTTGGCGTGTTCGCGGCGTTGCGGAGCGAAACCCTGTCGTCCTCGCCGCTGGGCATTCTGTCGCCTCTTGTGTGGCTCCTTCAATATACGATGGTTTGCCTGGTTTTTTCGGCGCTCTATTTCGTAGTGCCCAACACAAAAGTGCGGCCCACCTGCGCGTTCCTGGGTGGCCTGGTCGCTGCTTCCCTCTGGCTGATCCTGGCGTGGGGCTACGTGGAGTTTCAAGTCGGCATCACCCGCAACATACTGGTTTACGCTGCTTTCGCCCAGATTCCCCTATTGCTCATGTGGGTTTATTCGAGTTGGATTATTCTGCTGTTCGGTTGCGAAGTGGCCTATGCCTATCAAAACGAGGAAACCTTCGCCATGGAACGGTTCGCTGACCAGGCGACGTTCGCCTACCGAGAGGCGCTCGGACTCCGCGCCATGCTGGACGTGGGAATTCGTTTTGACGAGGGGCGTCCGGGCTTGGCCCCAGAAACGGCGGCGAAGGAGTTGAATGTTCCCCACCGCCTACTTGTCGAAACGCTCGGCCATCTCGAGGAAGCAGGCCTCGTGGCGGCATGCGCGACGGATCCTGTCACCTACCAACCCGCGAAGGCGCTCGGAAAACTTACGGTCGGCGATATCGTGACGGCGCTACGCGAGGTGGGGCGCGACCCGTCCATGCTGCGCCAAGACGAAACATATAAGCCCATTCTCGATAGCGTTCGCGCCAGCGATTTGTTCAATTTTGACACGCCTATCGCCGCGCTCGTGGAGCAACTTCGACCGGAAACCGAAGATGCCCTGACCGTTCCGTTTGACCGGACCTCGGATAGGGGTGGAAACGCGTGACCGGCTTCGGATCGATCGGGATTTGTGAAGGTTTTCGCGAAATACCATAGCGATCCCATGAACAAGAAGAGCCCAATAGCCGACCTCATGAACGCCGAATCCGCGGATGTGGAGGGGGTCATCGAGCGTATCGTGTACGAGAACTTGGACAATGGCTTCTTCGTCGCGCGTTTGCGGCAGGAGGGCAATCCGGAGTTATTGACCTTCGTCGGCAACCTCATGGCAGTGTCGGTCGGCGAGACAATCCGGATTAGGGGCCGCTGGATTAACGATCAGAAATGGGGTCGCCAGGTGCGCGCGGAGTCCTACGAGACGATCCTCCCCAACACGCTCATGGGAATCGAGCGCTACCTCGGGAGCGGCCTGATCCACGGGATCGGCAAGGTCTACGCGAAACGCTTAATCAAAGCATTCGGCGTCGAAACGCTCAAAGTGATCGACAAGGAACCGGACCGCCTCACCTCGGTGGAAGGCATCGGCCCAAAACGCGCGACCCAAATCCGCGAGGCCTGGGAGAGCCAGAAGGCGATTCAGTCGATCATGGTCTTCCTTCAGGGTCACGGTATCGGAACCGGGCAGGCCGTGCGCATTTACAAGCGCTATGACGACGCGGCGGTGGCGGTACTCCGGGAGAATCCGTACCGGCTGGCGGAAGATATTACGGGCATCGGCTTTCAGGGCGCCGACAAGATCGCCGCGAGCCTCGGCATCGCGAAGGATTCGGCGCAACGCCTCGAAGCGGGCCTCCATTATGTCTTGCAGCAAGCCACAAGCGAAGGGCACGACTTCCTGACCGAACAGGACTTGTTCGAACGAACGACGTCGTTGCTGAAAGTGCAAAGTGAAGCGCTGCCGCCGTCGCTCGCGTCAATGGTGGCCACCAGTGTTTTGGTTCGCGAGGAGGACGCATTGTTCTTGAGCGCGATTCACGCCGCCGAGCGCGCCTGCGAACATTACCTCAAGCGCCTCTTGCGCACGCCCAAGGGCGGCATATCCATAGACGGTCCGAAGGCCATCGAGTGGGTGGAAGCCACCCAGAAGATATCGCTTTCCGAAGAGCAGAAGCTCGCGGTTCGGGAAGCCGCGGACGCGAAGGCGATGATTCTCACCGGCGGGCCTGGCACGGGAAAGACGACACTCATCAATTGCATCATCCGAATTTTCGAGAAGAAGGGGTTGAACATTCTTCTCGCCGCGCCAACGGGACGCGCGGCCAAGCGTATGGAAGAGACGACGGGACGAACCGCGAAGACGATTCACCGGCTCCTCGAATTCAGTCTGAAGGACGGCGGCTTCGTGAGAAACGAAAACAATCCCCTCTCGGCCGATGTGGTGATGATCGACGAAATGTCCATGGTCGATATTCAGTTGATGGAAGCCGTCCTGCGGGCCGCACCGGCGCACGCACGCCTGTTCATGGTGGGAGATGTCGATCAACTTCGGTCCGTTGGGCCGGGGAACGTGCTGCTCGATATTATTTCGAGCAACGTGATCACGACCGTGCGGCTGGAGACCGTATTCCGGCAAGCGGAGGAGAGCGGGATCGTAGCGAACGCCCATCGCATCAACGCCGGCAAGACGCCTGAGTTCAACGCGGAGGACTTCTTCTTTATTGAGTGCAAGGAGCCGGAGAATATCTTGGATACGATCATCGAACTAGTGGCCGAGCGCATCCCTTCCAAGTTCGGCCTCGACTCGCTCCGCGACATTCAAGTCATGGCGCCAATGCGCCGCGGCGACCTTGGCGTGGTCAATCTGAACGACCGGTTGCAGGAGGCGCTCAACCCAAAAGGCGCGCCCGTGCCGAAACGCAACTTCCGGCTCGGCGACAAGGTGATGCAAACACGCAACAACTATGAACTGGATGTGTACAACGGCGACGCGGGTATGATCTCGTTGGTCGATGAAGACGCGCGGGAGCTTCATGTTCGATTCGACGACCACGAGATTCTGTATAGTTTCGAAGAGCTTGACAACCTCACGCTGGCCTACGCGATCACCGTCCACAAATCACAAGGAAGCGAATACCCGGCCATCATCATGCCGCTCGTGCCACAACATTTCATGATGCTCCAGCGAAATGTCTTGTACACGGCGATCACCCGGGGCAAGCGGCTCGTCATCCTCGTGGGGAACGCCAAAGCCCTTCACATGGCCATCCGAAACACCGATTTCGACCGCCGCAATACGCGACTCGCGGAGCGGCTGCGGAACACGCAAGGTACAGCGTAGCGCATGTCGGCGGGCGCACCCCCGAAACACACTTGCATCCTCATAGCCCTTCTCTTCCGGTACCAATGTGGGTCCGCCGCGCTACGGGGCGCTTGGCGTTGCGACCGCTTCTTCCGTCGGCGCCGGTAGGACATCGCGCAGGTCGTCTTCGTTGAGGAGAATGTCGGCGGCGGTATCGGCATCTAGTATGAAGGCAGTCATCAAGCCGGGAATTGTGACTGGATGCCCACCGCTGGTTTGCTCGATTTCGACGTTAAATCGGTGTTCTGCTCCGTCCCGCATGATGACGCCCACAGACGCGAGAAACCCACCCTGGATGCGCGCTTCCCCGAAGATCAGATCGTCCGCCTGCAAGTCCGCGATGGCGAGGGCAAGATTGTCGCCTGCATCCGTCTTCGCATCGGTCGTCAGTCCGCCCGCGGTAAGCGTCCAGCCATTCCCAGTTCGGTCCAAGCGCAACGTAGCGGTCCGCGTGATCTCGATGGCCTGAATATCTGCCTCGTCGATATCGAACATGTCGCGCTCGAAGAGATCCTTAGTCTCGGGGAACACTTTCGACACGTCGCTCTTGGAAATGCCCAGCACCGCGCTCAGTTCGTTCAGGCGCGCGTAGCGGCCCCCGGCGGATTCGCACTCGCCGCCGACTTCGATAGTCTGCGCCCGGCCGTTGGCCGTCTTGAACGTGGCCGTTCGTTCGGGAGAGGACAAGCCCGAGGCGTCGGCGCTATCGAAATAGTCGTCCGCTTGCCACGCGGCAAGAGTCGTCGCGATTCCGGTCAGCTTGGACGTGGCGACTGGCAAGTCCGATGCCGGCTCGACAACCTGCCACGCATCCGCATCTTTGGCAAGCATGAAGGAACCCTCCGGCGACTCGATCGTGATTTCGGCCATGTCTTGAATATCGAAGGAAAGACGCGGCAAGTTAAAAAGGGTCGATCCTTTCGGGAACAACTGCTCAAAGTTGTACCGGCTCAGCTTGTAGACAACGTCCCTGTTCCGGCTTGCGACGCGCACGTAGCCATCGGAATCGCGGTCGGGATGTCCCGCTTCAAGAACGATTTCATCCGATTCGCCGAGTAGCGTGGCGCGCACACCGAAGACAGGCGCGTCGAGGCCATACTCTTCTTTATTAGCGGGATCGACGATACCCGAAGCCCCGAGCGTGGCGATCTTGCCTAGTACCCCTTGCAGGCCCGTGTCTTTGATTGGATGGCCGCCTCCGCCCGAAACCGCGACCCATTCGTATTCGGGGGTCAGCGTCGGAGGGGCTTCGGCGTCCTCCTCACCCTCGGGAGTTTCTTCCGGTTCCTCGGCCGGCTTCTCTCGATACTCGAAGGCGACCTCTTTGCCCGGCATAGTCAACGTGAGTTTAGTAATGTCCGTCTTCTCGAATTCGAGGATCTTCTTGTCCAGCCAGGTGTCGGGCTTCGGCGCGTCCGCGTTTTCATCGGACTGGATGCCGGCGGCTTGCCGCAGATCGACGTCGGCCACGTAGATGGTATCTTCGCCCGCGGCGCGCATAAACCGGTTGCCGTAACCAGGCGATTTTCCCACTAGAACATGAAATCCAAGAGCGTCGCCAGTGTCCTTGTATCCTTTGATGTGAACGGCCGATTCTTCCGTGAGGTCGTACGTTCCGAAAGAACTTTCGCCGCCGATCGCGCGGAATTCTCCCTGCAATCCGACTAGATTCCCCAAGAAAGTATCTATCTTGGTGGCGGTGACCGGCGCATCGAAATGGGTGAACACGATCCATCCCTCCTCGCCAGGCTCTCTGCGCAGCTCAAGGATTTCTTCAGCGGCGCCGCCATTGTAGATTTCCAACCTGGCGATATGGCCTTGAGTGAGATCTTCGGGCAATAGCCGTGACAACTCGACCTCTTCAAGCAGCGTAGCCGTTTCGTCGTCAGAGCTTTTCAGAAAGACTATGCCCCCCAACACGGCGATGATTACCGCCAAGGGAATCAGGGCCTTCGGTTTCATTTCATTCCTCCAAGCAGCGATTCGCTGCGGTATCTGTTTCGATTCTTTGAATTGCGTTCAACAAGCAGCATTTTCACGGCGGAGCGATCAGTCGACGCCATGAGCCAGCGTATAGGCGTTCCGCGAGCGGCAGCGCGCCAGCGTGGTGAAAATGCCCGCGGCGGAGATCACGCTGATAGCGAGTCCGTAATTGATCAATTTCCAGCGTGTCTTCTTGCTAGTCGACGGCGAGGCGATAATCCGGTCGATCGGTTTGTGCCCGCGCACGTTCAAGAGGTCATCGCCCAGCGTCACCGCGTCCACCGTGTTCAAAAACAAGTCGAAGTTCCCCGGACCGCCGCTGCGCGGGTCGATGAAATTGTCACGCCACATCTCCGCGCCGCCTATGACGACCAGCTTCGCCGGCGCCGGCACGAGTTCGCCCGGCTCGCCGTCTTCGGCGGGTGGCGGCATGGCCGGCTGGCCAAACTGTTGCTGCGGCGCGGGCGGGGGCCACGCCGGCCTCTCCTGCCCGTCATACGCGTCGGGAAACTGCCCGTGAGCCAACACCATAAGCGGGTAGGCTTCACCCGAATCCGGCTCTTGGATGGCTTCCTGGGTCATGGTGGAAGCCGTCCACGCGCCTTCCGTCGTACGCATGAGGGTTTTCACATCGAGTCCCAATTCCGCGAACTTGCCTTTATCCAGGACGAGCGGCGAACCCCATAGGTAAAGTACGGTGGAAAGGCGGCCCGTGATCGAGGTGTCCGCGTCCATTGTCTCGTTGTTGATGAGCATGTGCGTTGGTAGGTCAATAGGCTGTCCCATGTTGAGCAGGGCCGCCAAGCCCTGGCCGCCGCCCGTGGAAACGTTCAGGGCTATGTGGTTCACATCCATGAGATGCTCGAGGCTCACGGTGATCCCGTAGTTTTCCAACAACGGATTGATGTTCGGAGTCTCGTCGCGCTGATTGAGGCTCAGGCCCTGGCGGGTGACCTCGTAATCGAATTCGCGATTCTGCACGGCCAACACGACCGATTTCCCGCCCACGATGGCGCGGCCGATTTCCCAGCGCTGCCGTTCGTTCAACTGCCTAGGGTCGACCACCACCAGCGTGTCGAATTCTTCGGGCAGTGGGCTCGCCTGCGAAATTTCGACGCGCTGCACACTGTATTTTTCCGATTCGAGGATCTTCTGCAAGTAGGAATAGGGATCCTCCGTCTCCGGAACCTGCTGCCCCATCTGCATCATCATCTGCCGCACTTGCGGCGCGATGTTCACCCGCTCTTGCGGGGCCACCACGACGACCACCGGCGGCTCTTTTTGCGTCAATTTGAAAATCGTGCTGACCAGCCGATACTCGAGATTCATTAAGTCTTGCGGGAGAAGATCCGGGATGATCTCTTCCTTCTTATCCCTATAGCCAATGCCGATGCTCGAATAGATGTACTGGTTCGTCATCTGATCCTGGCTCAACGAGCGTACCGAATGGGGACGAATGCCCTTGTCCAGCATGCGTTTTTCAAGGGCCTCTTCTTCGCTCTCCTCCTCTTCCTCGGGGGGCGCGCCGGTCGCGAGGTTGACCCCGCCACTGATGGCGTTCGCGGCGGTCAGATGGAGCACGGTGTACTGGAGCATTCCGTCGGACGCGACCCGTAGTTCGTCGAGTTTATCGGTGATATCCTGCTCGAAGGAGGTCATGCCAGTGGGCATATCCGATTTTGGCGTGACGTACAGTTTTACCTGAACGGGCGTATCGACGGCGCTCAGAATATTCTTGGAGGCGTCGGAAATAGTGAAGATCTTGTCCTCCGTCACATCAAGGCGAAGGAGGCTCATGTCGCGGATCAGCCAATTGCACAAGAACCCTATGACAAGGCACCCGGTGACCGTAACCGAAAAATAGAGGCGCGCTTTCGGGCGGCTGCGGCCGTCGATGAAGATGATGTTCAACGTGAGGAACACAGCGGTCCACGCGGCGAAGTATAGGATGTCGGCCAACTCGATGACGCCGCGAACGAACGCGGAATAGTGGTCGGAGAGCCCCGCCAACTCGCCCAACAACGTCCCCCAGCCCGGAAGGAGATCGTCGATGTACGCCGCAATGAAGCCCGTGCCCAAGAGGAAGATCGAGAAACACGCTAGCAGCGTCACGACAAACGCGACGATCTGATCTTTGCAGAAGCCCGAAAAGAAGATGCCAATGGATAAGAAGTAGGCGCCCAGCAGCAACGTGCCTAAGTATCCGGAAAAGATCGCGCCACCGTCAGGATTCCCCAAGGAGAAGAGCATGGCGGGCACGGTAAAAGTGGCCGCCAGGGTCAACGCGAGGAAGATGAGGCTGGCGAGAAACTTGCCGATGGATAATTCCCACGCGCGCATCGGGAAGGTCAGCAACAATTCCCAGGTGTTCTCCTTGCGCTCCTCCGCCCAGACACGCATGGTGACGGCGGGGATGAACACGCACAGAAGAATAGGGAGATTGCCGAAGTACTGGCGCATATCCGCTACGGGATAGGTAAAGAAAGTGGTGATGTACAGGCCCACGCTGATCGCGACGAACACGATCATGAAAATGTAACCCACGGGAGACGTAAAGTACGCTCCCAACTCGCGGCGGGTAATAGTGAATACGTTTTTCACGAGTTCTCCCCTCGCACGTTCTTCTCCGTCAGAGTGAGAAAGGTTTCTTCCAAGGTCAGCGGATGGTCGCCCATTTCCTTAAGTTCCCAATTTTGCGCACGCGCGAAAGAACTCACCTCGCGCCACAATTCCGTGCCGGGCTTCCCCAGAACGATGAACGAGGCGTATCCGTCGCTCGTGCCGGACGCGTGGATTTCCTGGCTGCCCTCGACACCGGAGAGCAGTCGCTCGATCTCCTTCGACTCGCCCTTTACCGAGATCTTCACGCGCTCGTGCTTCTTGACACCATCGCGCAGTTCGTCGAAGGTGCCGTCCGCGACGAGCGACCCGTTGCTGATGATGATGATCCGGTCAGCCGAGGCCTCGATTTCCTGGAGGATATGCGTCGAAAGGAGAACCGTCTTGCCGCCCGCGAGCTTGCGGATCAGTTCCCGAATTTCTACGATCTGGTGCGGGTCCAATCCCGAAGTCGGCTCGTCCAGCACGATGATATCCGGGTCATGAATCAGCGCTTGTGCCAACGCCGTTCGCTGCTTAAACCCTTTAGACAACTCGCGGATGACCTTGCGGTACATGGCTTCAAGACCGCACTCTTCAAGCACCAACTCCGTGCGTTCCTTTAAGTAGCCACCCGTGAGGCCCCGCGCGTTGCCCACAAACTTGAGGTACGCGCATACCTCCATGTCCATATACAGTGGCAAGGTTTCCGGCAGATAGCCGATAGCGCCACGCGCCTCGAGAGGATTCTCCAGCACGTCGATTCCACCCACCTTCGCCCGGCCCCCTGTGGGATGAAGATAGGTGGTAAGAATCTTCATGGTTGTGGATTTGCCCGCGCCGTTCGGCCCTAGCAGGCCCACAATCTCTCCGCGGTTCACCTTGAACGAAACGTTGTTCAACGCGCGAACTGGCCCGTAGCGCATCGTCAATCCTTCTGCTTCAATCATGCTCTCACTTCTCCACTGTCGTTTACACCCGGTGCCACGCCGGGAATTAGGCCACGGCGGCCTCGCCACCGGTTGGAGCGAACCCCGGTAATGGGACCGGCGCCCCCGAAAGAATACACGGTCCACCCCGCCCCCGCAAAGCAAGTAATATGCCCATGCGAACAAAACGGGGATTTCGATCGACGGCGAAGGATAGCAAGTTAACCCTAACGAATCAAAGGCCCAATCCCGCGGCCTTGGGGCGAACAGATCCAACTGCGCCAGTAACCAGTTTCTTGCTGGATCATCGCCCTGTGCCCCGGTCGCCATCGCAGTAGAGGACTGGGGTTAGGCACAGAGGTGCCTCAATTGAGGCAGAAAGCCCCCAAATGAAGAACAGCATCGCCAACCGCACTTTAATGAACTTCTCGCGCCACTGTTCCGGATTGAATCCCGTGATCCCCGAGGCGGGTCCAATAGCGAAGAGCCTCCTGGCTAGGTTTCCGTTCGATGCAAGAAGCGCCAAGGGCTCTTCGTCAGGCATTTCGCCCAACGTCTCCTTCAAGTTCAGCGCCCGATAATCGCCTCCGGTGGTGTTGAAGAGGCGTTTCATCGACCCGCCCAAGTGGTCCAGCATTCTCTTCAGCTCGCGTTTCGAGGGAGGAGTATCCCGAATGGGAATATTCTTGTAGGCTACCCCGTGCTCATCCAAGAATGCGAGGGCCTTCTTGCAGGTGCTGCAATCCTTGTACGTGTACACTTAAAACGCCACCGAGCAATCCCCTGTGGATGGTTCCTGTTTCAACGTGCTATAGTGATCGGATCGGACGCGAACCCAATCTCGACCCTATCCAACCATGCTACCGGGAGGGAAACGCCCATGCAAATTTACCGGACCCTCTGGACAATCGCCGCCATCGCCCCCTCGTTGCCAATCACGGCCGCGCTGACCCAAGAGGATCGGTGGGAGAAGAACATCGCAGCGTTCGAAGAAGCAGACGCAAAGTCGGCGTCAGAAAAAGGAGCTACGCTCTTCATCGGTAGCTCCAGCATTGTCATGTGGGACACCGCAGCCTCGTTTCCCGGCTACACCACCATCAACCGGGGGTTCGGCGGCTCGCAGATCGTCGATTCGCTACGCTATGCCGACCGCATTGTCATCCCCTACGAGCCGAAGCTGGCCATCTTCTACGCGGGGGACAACGACATCGTCGCTGGAAAGAGTCCGCGGCAAGTCTTCAGCGACTACAAAGCCTTCGTCGCGAAGGTCCACAAGGCCTTGCCCAAAACGGAAATCCAATTCATCGCCATCAAACCCAGCTTGGCCCGCTGGAGCTTGGTCGAAGCCATGCGCGAGGCGAATGCCCTCATCCGCGACTTCACCAAGGAGTACGCCTACCTGGGCTACGTGGATATCGATGCGCCCATGCTCGGCAACGACGGGAAGCCACGCAAGGAACTATTCGTCGGCGATGGCCTCCACATGACGAAGGAAGGATATGCCGTGTGGAACGCCATCATCGCCCCCATCCTGAAAGCCAACGAAGGCTCGGACACCAAATAGTCGAAAAGCGGATCGGAGATGCCATCCGGGTGTTGGGAGTAACGACATGAGAATCCTCCGATTGGCCATGTCGCTTGCAGTGTTTTCCGTGTCCATGCAAGCCTTGTGCGCCACCGAAGACGCCACGGATGTGGATGCGCTTTTGACGCCAAAAGTCATCGCGAGACTGGCCGAAGGCGAAATCGTTCTGCTGAAGCACGGGGCCAAAGCGAAGGAAGGCGCCACAAAGGGCGGAGGCGTGGCCATGGTCTTGATCAACCGGCCCAAAGAGGAGGTCTGGGCTTGCCTTGAAGACGCCGAGGCCTTTCCCAAGTTCATGCCCCGTGTATTGAGCGCCACCTGCTATCGGCGAGAAGGCGATAACGTGGGGCTCAAATACAAGGTCAAGATCCTTTACATGAAGATCACCTACCATATTCTCGAGTGCCATGAGAGGGATAAAGGCGTAATTTCCTGGACTATCGACAAGACCAAGAAGAACGGCATTAGAGAGACTACCGGTCGATGGATACTCAAAGCCCACGATTTGGAAAAAACGCTGGTGGCCTACACGGTTCACGTCGACACCGGTTTGTGGGTGCCCAAGGCCATCGAGCGAGCTCTCACCACGAGCGATTTGCCGGGTGTTGTCGAAGCCCTGAAGAAGAGAGTGGAATCGGGCGGCGAGTACGTCAAGTAGATTGACAGAATCCGCGGCACCCAAGTAAAAAAAGGGGACTGACGCAAGCGAAGCAGGACACGAGCGGAGACGGGCCTGCCCCTTTTTTTTGCGTCCCAAGGACAAGCGCCCCAAGAACGAGCGGACGCCGAACCAACAGAACGGGACGGATTCTCAGCGCAAACCAACACCACCGGTCTGAACTTCTACACGACACTCAGGAATTCGACCCAGTTTGCATCCGGATCTTCCACTATCGAGATGCTCACGCCCGGACGGATTTCCGTCTCGGGCACGACGACCTTGTATCCTGCCTCTTCGCACTCCTTCAACAGTTCCGGCATGTTCGACACACTAATCGTCCAATACCGGTAGCCATACGCGCCCCGAATACCCCCAGGAGGCGCGTCCGCCTTAGGCGGTTTCTCGAAGGTTAGGAGCTTGATCATGCTGGTTCCGCAGAACAGCCTATACATCGTGCCGCCATCCGGCATGGCCATTGCCCGTTCATACTCCAGCCCCAACGTATCGCGATAAAACTTCAACGACGCCTCCGCGTCCTTTACCACGATACCCACATCGACCGAGTCCTTCGTCAACTCGACTCCCATACCAACTCCTTCCCAATTATCTTCAGTCGTTGATCGCTACTTGGGCTTATTCAACTTCTTGTTTTCCAATACTTCGTACCCGAGATATCGGCCTGAAGCATGAGGCCTGCCTGGGTGAGCTGGTAGACGGCCATCCCGTTGCGGAAGGTGGCTTCGGCGTTCGCTCCCTTATTGCCCGCCACCGCGTTGGCCGAAGCATCGGCCTCCCAACCCTCATGCACGAACTCCGTGAACCGTTTCTTCGTTTGGAACAGAAAGACAATCTGATACTTCTGTCCGCCCAGTCCAAGATTGACGCCAGCCGTCCCCATCTGCATGTACGTCCGCTTGCCGGACTTCCTCGCCACCGCCACGCCGCGTCCACCCCCGCCCGAGATTACCAGCGAGATCTTCACATTATCGAAGACCGCATAACCATAGGCCTTCTCGCACAGTTCCTTAGCGTCCGAATCCTTCTCGAACAGAGTCGCTAAGGTCTCCTTCGCCATCGCGTCGATTTCCTCACGGTTCTTCTGTGCCTTCGACTTTCGCTCAGCGCCGACAGTACCTGCGACAAGTGTGAGCGCAAGCACCATCGCACCCGCCGCCAACAGTTTTGTTCTCATAGCAAATTCCTTTTCGATCTCTGGAGTCGTTTAGTGTCCTCCGCGCGGGTTCGCCGGTATTGTACTCTATTGAGTAAGGTACGTGGAATTCCTCTGGCTTCCTAATAGTCAAGATCGTTGAGAAGCTACGCGCTTCATCATGCAGCAATCGCAAAGGACCCACGCCTGTCATTGCGAGTCAGAAGCCGCTTCGCGGTAAATTGGAATAAGAACGCGGAGCAACGTGCCACGGGATTGACATGAAATTAGATAAAGCGTGCAGGAATAAGTCCTTACAGGAAGCTGCAAGAAAATGCGTCCTTAACAGGGAGCGCGAGCGACCGCGAAGGTCCTCGCACGTTCGACCCTCCCCTGACCCCTCCCTAAACGTTACGCCGCCCAGGCCGACATCGACATCGAACACTTCTGACCCCGCGCACTCCGGGTTACCGCCGCGACCAACGCGCTTGAGCATGAGGCCGACATCGCCAAAGTCCAGGAATGGCTGGGCTACGCAAACATCTCTACGACGCGACTCTACGATAGGTCCTAAGGCCCACAATGCGTGGCACGAACAGGCTCGGCTTGGGTGACCCCG
>CAYNZS010000096.1:0-13976 GCA_964401695.1 uncultured Nitrospirales bacterium | reverse complement strand
CCGTGCGCGCATCGCACTGCATAATGATCCATCAGCTTAAATCACACCACTAGCCCATCCCTAAACCAGGGAAGGAGGTTAGTTCTAGTGTATTGACTCACGGTTGGCGCGGCTTTTGAAGGCAAGGCGGTGAACCTTGTTTCGAGTTTCTCAGCCGCCGTATCTCCTTCGAAGAAACATCGAGGCGTCAAGTTGACCTGGGGAATCGCTTCGCTCATCCCCTGGCTACAACCCGAAGTCCCTTCGGGACAAATCCTGCCTGCGTCGTCTGATCCGATATTCCGGCGTGAGTTCCCTTCGCAGTCCGCAACCGTTATAAACTCCAGTGGCCAGAATGCTGCGTTCGCCCCTATCGACAAGGCCTCTCCCAAACTCCGGGAATTCCTCTTGCTCTGCTTCGCATTCTTCAGCCTTTTAAGGTACTAGTCCGGCGGTGCCGTGTCCTCCACGGCAGGCACGGGAGCGTTCACGTCGATATGGGCTTGGATGTAACTCCTGAGGACGGTTTTTAGCTCCTCGATCACGATAGGTTGCTCATCGCCACTATGAATGATCGAATGATCCAGCAATACTTGGCTGATTTCAAAGATGACGCGCGCGACAATTGCCCGGCGCGCCTCGGGCATCCCCACAAGGTTGCGCTCAAGAAACGCGGCCAAAATGTCGTCAACGAAGATTTGACTGTAGTACTTGTCTTCGGCGCGGAGTTCCGGAGTGTTTTGAATCGCCATCCATACGGCCAGAAATGCCGGCTCCGACTTCCATATCTCGGCGAGCGTGTCGATCACGCCGTCCAGCGCCTCTGCCCACGACCGAACAGGCGCGTCCGGCCCAAGCCGCCCTTTCATGATTTCGCGAATGCGGTCCATGTAGCGGATTGCGAGCGAATGGAAGATAGCGTAACGATTTGGGAAGAACTGGTAGATCGAGCCGATCGATACTTCCGCGCGTTTCGCGATATGGTTCGTCTTAAGTCCGCCGTAGCCTTCTTCAATGAGGAGCTGCGCCGCCGCGTCCAGGATGCGGTTCACCCGTTTGCGGCTTCGCGCTTGCATAGGCAGCCGACGCGGCTCGAATTCCCCCGCCGTGTCGGTTCTCTCGGAGTCGGAAGCCATAGGCTATCGGGTCTTCTGGGGCTCCATCGGAGGTGGGCCTCGCCAAACGGGTGTTCCGGAGCGGACGCGCCCGCCTCGTCCATTGTACGCAGCGTTGGGCGTCGGCACAACAACAGCTAATGTTTTGTCGGTTTGCGGCCGATGTGGTAAATTATCTCGCCCGGCCCATAAAGGGCGCACTAGCGTTTGCGGCCGTTCCAGCCTCGTGTGGATTGGGGCAACTCACGTGTACTCAAGCATCTCCGATTTGGCGGGAGGAATGACCGCTGTGAACGAACAATCTCCTACCTGTCTGAGCGCCGCCCCGATTGCCCGAATGTCTAGCTCAACGACTTTGTTAACCGTTACCATACCTTGCCTCGACGAAGAAGCGCGTATTGGCAAGACGCTTCGCGCGTTGATGCAATACTTCGACGGTCAGGACTACGAAGCGGAAATCGTCGTTGTCAACGATGGCAGCGCGGACGAGACGGTGCGGGTGGCGCGCGAGGCCTGCCCGTCCGCGAAAGTGATTTCGTACGAGCTTAACCGGGGCAAGGGCTACGCGGCTAAACGCGGGCTTGAAGGGGCCTCGGGCGCGTATTGGCTCATCTACGATGCGGACGGATCGACGCCAATTTCTGAACTGGAGAAGGTCTGGCCTGAATTTGAGAATGGGGCCGCGGTAGTGATCGGTTCGCGGGCGCTTCCTGCATCCGTCATTGAGGCGCATCAGCCGCGGTATCGAGAGAGCATGGGGCGCATATACAATCTGTTCTTGCGCTGCCTGCTGCTGACGTCTTTCCCTGACACGCAGTGTGGCTTCAAAGTATTTGACGCGGGTAAGTGCGCGGGGATCTTTGGCCGCCAACGTTGCGATGGCTTCGGCGCGGACTGCGAATTACTTTACCTTGCGAAGAAGGAAGGCCTGGCCATCAGCCAAGTGCCAGTTCGTTGGCTCGATTCGCCGGACTCGCGGGTCCATGCGATCTGGCATTCACTCGAAATGATACGGGAAGTGCTGGCCGTGCGTTGGCGTGCAGCTCTGGGCGTGTACGATTAGCTGTTGGGTGCATTCGGCCGGGGCCCTACCTCCGGTCTTCCATGAACCGCTCCCAAAGCCCGTTTTCGATCAGAGCCATGCGCAGCACCGAAGGTCTGAGCCCATGGGTCTCGACCATGTACCGTTCAAACAGAGATGCGACCACGTCTCCTTCGATTGGCGGGTCAGCGACGCGCAGATGATCTCCGGACGCAATAATCAGCGGCGTGTTTAAGTCAGGAGATATGCTCTCCCAGTAGCCGACGCGGGAGAATTTTCGCAGATACCATGGCAGGGGCCAGTAGTCGTGTTCTTTTTCGACGATGGCGATCTCCATGCCGTATCCATCGGGATGAATAGCCGCCAAGTCGTGGGCCCGATCGACAAGCCGCGTGATCGCCGTTGATGTGTGCGCGTAGACGTACGGATTGACAAGGTCGGCGTATTTTTCGAAATTCGCGCGGTAGGCTTGGGCTCCAAGATGAATGCAACCGGCTGCGAGAACGGTTGCCACGGCCGCGCGAATCCATGGAGGCGCCGGGCTGGAAATCATGCGGGCCGCGGCCCATCCCCCGAGCATGGCCATGGCCCACATCATGCTCAGCGCGGACCATGGGGTTTTGTAGGGGATGGTGGAATAGGCGAGAGTCGTCAAGACGGTAAATACGGCTAAGAATCGAGGGAAGGCAGCTCGGCGGTCCCGCCACGCGATAACACATCCGGCTATCGCTAGGGCGAGAATCAACCCCTCGCTCCACCAGGGACCGCCGTCGCGTTGGATGAAGATCATGGACCAGAGATAGTGGTGCCACGGCCTGTCGTGTATGCCCGCGCCGTCAGCGCGCTGGATGTAATTGCCGTATGTCAGAATGGAATCGAGGGGACCCCGCGCGTTCGTGAAGAATGAGGAGAAGAGCACGACCGACACGGCGAGCGCGACCGTAATCGCGGCCAAGATGTGCAGGGATGTCTGACGCGCGGCGTTTCGCTTGCTGGTATCGCGGCTCACGAAGACGCATAGTCCCGCCACCGCCAAGGAAGCGAAAGCGATTACGCAAGTTTCCTTGGTGGCGTGCATGAGTCCTGCGCAGGCTCCGGCTGCAATTGCCCAGCTCAGGCTTGGCGAACGAAAGTACCGCGCCGCGCAAACGATCGCCGCCCCGGTAAAGAAGACAAGGAGCATTTCCTGAATGAAGTAGCGGCTGTAAAAGGCGAAGGCCGGGGAAACAGCCAGCAGAAGGGAGGCGGCGGCCGCTCCGCTCGACCCGATTTCACTCCGCAGCCCCCAGGGCAAGATAAGGAGGGCGAGGCCGAAAATGACGGGCACGATGCGGTAGGTCGATTCGGTCGTGTCGGCGAAGCGATCGTGTCCGGCCAAGCGCGCGGAAAGAGCCGCGAGATAGTAAAGCGTGGGGCCATGATGGTCCAAGGGATCGTAAGCGTAGACCCCGTGGTCATAAAGGTGGCCGGTCTTAACGGCCTGATTCGCCTCGTCTCCGTGCATGGGACGAAGATCGAGGCGCGGCGCGCGCGTGGCGGCGCCGATGGCTAGCGTGACGGCGAATGCCGCCGCTAAAAGAAACCGGGGCCCACGCTTCAACTCTATTAACGGAATTGCGGAGGCGGCCCCGTTCATTGGCTCGCTCTATTCTACGGGCTTCCCGAAGACTTCTACTTCGACATAAGTATTTCCGTAACCGGTTGAGTGGCCCTTCGAATACAGGCGCACATACTGTGCCGTCACGCCTTTCAGATCGACGAGTTTGCCGCGGTGGTCTTCGAGGTATTCCTTGTCCTTGCCCACCCCCAGACCGGCGGAGTTGTCATGGTCGTTGTTGAAAACGAATTGCACGTCTTTGGTGAATTTGGCGTCGCTTGCCACTTGGACGGCCACATCGAAATACACCCGCTCCTTCTGGTGGTAATGCCACAGCAGGAAGGCATAAAGCCTATGGGGCTCGCCGAGGTCGATCTGAACCCACTGATGGCCGTCTGCCAATCTAAGCAAACTGTCGTGCGAGTAGCTCTTATCGCCATCCACTAAGAATTCCAATGAGCCTGCCTTCGGATCCAGGTCGCTGCTCGACACATCTTTCTCTGCCGCGACATTTTCCGTCCCTTTTGGCGCCATGAACGGCGGGCGAGGCTTGTAGCTCGGCTTTTCGTAATTGGGTCCGAAATAGTCGACAGGCGTTCCGCCGAAATAACCTTCGGGAAGCTCAATCTCAATCGCTTCCTCTTCCTCCGCCGCCGCGGGACAGCAAATCGCTGTGGCAAAAGTAAAGCCCATCAATGCGGCTGCCAGGAAGGCGGCGCCGACGTTCCGCGCCGTAGCCGGGGACTGGCGGTGCCCCAACGAAAAAGGGTGGTTCATAACTGTTTCTCCTTGTTTTTCCATAGTTCGTATCTGATAAGTGGGGTTTGGAGGAGCTCCTGGGGAACCCCAGGAGACACCACCGGATCTTACCACACAATAGGCGCTCAAACGAGAATCTCCATTCTCTCAAGCGATGCCCCGGATTCATAATACTAAGAGATTTAACCGAAATTAGTTCGCCAAGTCCGCAGAAAAAGGATAGTCCCGTCTATGCTCGTGTCTCGCTTGGTACTACTTTTGCAGAACGCGCAAAAGTCCCTAATTCTTGCCAATGTCCACGGAGAAACCCGCAAGAATGGCCTAAACGCTCACGATATCATTAATGCGATTCACTGCAACGTTATTTTGGAATCGATCTACAAGTTATGCTCGTCCTCGTGATGGCCTGCGTGGCGGTGCATTCCGTGGTGAAAGTTTATTTCTGCGCCGTTGGCTGGGAACTCGCCACTGGCGTCGTCGTACCTGCTGAATTCGACGTGGTCGTAGAGGTAGAGGACGTTTTGGCCAGCGGGGAGGTGGTTGAAGTGGATGGCTCGGTCCATGACGCTCTCCCACATAGTGGGTAAGCGCGTTGAGGACTCGGCGGAAGCTCCGGAGCTGTTGATGTCGGTGACGAAGAAGCGGACGATTCCTTCGCGGAGCCTGTACGCCGTAGTGAATCCATTCAATGGCGGTTCCAATGGTCAGTCTCCGTGAACGGCGGAGATATTCCCCATGGACCATTGCATGGCGAGGGCATCCATGTTGGTCACAGTCCTTCTCCCGTGGCAATGAATTGTCTTGGTGCGCGAATTGCACCGCTTCATTCTGGAAGGTTCCGCCAGGAACGCTCCTGGGGACACAAACACCGTTAGACTAAGTTCTGTTCCATGCGGTTCCGTTCCAGACAAAGAATGGGCTCCAGCAGCGCTGGAGCCCATGGTGGTTCTAGCTTATGATTGCAGAGGCGTTATACTTGGTGAACCTTTGTCGCCTCGGGGCCTTTTCTACCTTCTCCGGGTTCGTATTCAACGCGAGCGGCGTCGTCAAGTGTCCTGTAGCCCTCCCCGTCGATGTTCGAATGATGGACGAAGAGATCGTCACCGCCATCGTCGGGGGAGATGAATCCAAAACCTTTTGCATCGTTAAACCACTTTACAGTACCTGTTGCCACGTGTTTCTCCTCTTGCGCTTCGAAGTTGAAGCATGCTCATGCCCCCTCTCGATTCACCGTGCGAGCCCCGAGGGGTGGAAGACTTGCCCTACCACTGGTTTAGTGTAACAGGGATTCAAATGCACATCAACCTTTTTATTACAGGATTACTATGTTCGTTATTGGTGACATTTGCTTGGGCCGGTTGCGGAGCGAAACCGAACTCGCCGCCGTTCTTGCATCGGTCGGGCTGGAGACGCGAACGGGAGAACAAACCCGTCTCCACTTGCGTCCATCCCATCCATTTATTCAATCGCTTCACTATCAACCTGTCAGTCCAATTTATGGATGCTTTTCACACAAAACCAATTCTATCCTTCGGCGATGCAGTACATGAAATGCTTGCCCTTGATGTAAAGCTCGTCGCCGATGACGACGAGGGAGGCGTCTACGTCGTCGTCCAGCGAGTTAGTGGCAAGGACTTCGTATTCGTCGGAGTGGCGGATTACGATGGTCGTGCCCGAGCGGTCGGTGAGGTAAACCCGGCCCGCCGCGCCAACGGCGGAGGAATAGATCGTCTTGAGGCCCTCGAGGCGCTGATCCTCGAAGAAGGGCTCGCCCGTCTCCGCGTTGTAGCAAGAGAGAGAGGCCTTCACCTTGGGAAACGTGTAAATCTTGTTCCCGTAGAGTAATGGCGTAGAGACGTACGGCTGATTGCGATCGAGACTCCACTTGATTGCGCCGGTATCGGTAAGGTTGCCCGTATGGCCCAGCTCGATAGCCATCATTGACGCAGCCCCCTCCCCGCTCATAACGTAGACCACGCCGGAGCCGAGGACCGGACTGGGGATTGCGAGGCGGGTCAGGCCGCTGGCTTCCCAGACGATGTCGCCGGTTTTCACGTCGTAAGCGCGCACGGCTTTTTCGGCGGCGGCGATAACTTGGTGCCGGCCGTCGACGACGACCGCGACCGGCGTACCCCAGCTTGTGTCTTCGTCGCGGTCTTTCTGCCACAGTTTCTCACCCGTTAGTTTGTTGAAGGCCCAGATTCTCGACTGGCCTACGTGGTCTCCCTGGACGACAATCGTGTCGCCGGCAATGACGGCGCCGGCGCTCTCGCCAAAGGCGCGAAACGAGAGGAGCTCCATCAAGTCGGCCGACCACTTGATGTTGCCGTCCATATCGAGGCAGTGGAGCCCGCGCGAGCCGAAGCTGGCCCAGATGTGCTCTCCGTCGGTGACCGCAGAGGTGGACGTGAAGCCGGTGTCCTTGTGATGGCCTTCATGCGGCGTCGCCTCCGCGACCTTGGTTTTCCACAGAGTGCTTCCGTCTTTGCGGCTCAAGCATGTGACATTGAAGCGGTATGGCACTGTCGGCATGGGCATGAAGATTTCGCGGCCCACGCCCTCATGTGGGGTCATGGTTTCCCAATCGAAGGGCGGGGGTGTGCGATTGTCCTCGGCCGTGGCTTCGTTCGTCAAGAAGATCAATCGGTCTCCCCAGACTACGGGGGTCGAGTTGGACATGTCGGGCACGGGCACTTTCCACTTCACGTTCTCCGTTTCGCTCCAGGTCAGCGGCGGGTTCCCTTCCACGGCGACCCCGTCGAAATTCGGACCGCGCCATGTGGGCCAGTTGCTGTCCGCTTCCGCGCCAAAGGTGCTCGCCGAGATGCCGCATACGAGCAGTACGCTCATCATTCGCCCCAATGCCTGCAAATACATATCGGAATTCTCCCATTTGAATAATCGAGTTGGCGCATTCTATTGCGGACAGGCGCAAGAATCAACAATTCCCCGGTAAGCCTCCGCCACGCTGGGAATATAGCGCTTTCAGCGGTGGTAGCGTAACAGCGCCCCTTGCAATCGAATTAGGGCTCTTCGGTTTCCTGGCCGCTTGTCTGTAATCCGTCGAGTTGGTTGTTTATCATTTCGGTCATGTCCATAACCGTCGCGTCCTCGGGGGGTGTGTAGACGAAGGTGGACTCGTCGATATCGACGTCGAACTTCACGTTGTTCATCCGCAGGACCATGATTGGTTTACCGTCCACTTCGCCCATGGTGGTCTCGCGCATGAATCCGTCTTCGACGCCGACTTTCATCGTGATGTCGTTCATAAGAGAGTCCATTTCCGGGGCCATGGCGATCAAGGCCTTCATGCCCTCTGCGGCGGTCGCGCCGACTTTCATGTTGCCCTTGAGTACGTAGACTTCGACGCCGCCGACTGTCTCTTTCCCATCCAATTCGAAATCCATGAATTCTTTGTACATTTCGAGCATCTTCGTGGGATCCCCCATCATGTCAAAGGGATTGCCGCCTCCCATGAGGCCCTGTAGTCCGAGCATCTCGTCCGACGCTTCCATCATCTTGTTCATGTCCACTTTCATCACCTGAAGCTGGCCCATCATGTTCATCTCGATCCACTGTATCCCGTCCTCATCCATGACAGTTTTCATCTTGATATCGTTCATCAGCGCGTTGATTTCCTCCGATCCTTCGGCGGCCGCCTGGAGGCCGGGCATCTGCATCTTCATCGTCCTTTCCGTCACGGATCGCTTACCGGCCTGCGTCATGTTTCCCGTGGCGCCTATCTCCATGCCCATCATGTTCATGTCCATCTCGATGTCGGCGGCCCACGAGTCGACTCCGGCGATGGCATCGGCCATTTCCTTTAGGATTTCATCGATAGGCTTGGTGTCCTTGGGATAGGCCGGCGCGGCGATCAGGAGGATGGCGATACAGGCGAAGAGCAGGTTGGATTTCATGGCAAGTTCCTCTCCCTTCGGGGGACGGTATGTTGCGTGAGATTAGTGAGCAGTATGCAGGGAGTTTTGGAGACAGTCAATCTGCGAGGCGAATCTGACGCCTCCTCTGTTGTTGAACTACAGCGTTGCTCGAGGCTTATTCGTTTCTCGCCACGCAGACGGCCCTCAAAATCTCTGAAAATCGCCTTTCAAACTGGAGTAGAGGCATCGAAATCTGTCTAGGCGCTCGGTATAGTAGTCCGACATAGAGTCTTTCGGCTCAACCGTATCCAAGAGTTCTGGCTGGGCGCATACAGCCACGGGCGATTCATCAGTCACGGCGACACGAGCGAGCCGGGCCGCGCCGAAGGCTGGGCCGAGGGCGCTGTCTGTCCGGAAATTCAAGGGCCTGCCAAGGACGGACGCGATGATCTCCCCCCAGTAGCGGCTCCGCGAACCGCCGCCGATGACGGATACATCTTCGATCGCCGTTCCCGCGTCGGCGAGGGCCTGTTGTCCGTCGGCGAAGGCGAAGGCTACGCCCTCAAGAACCGCGCGCCCAAGATCCGCGCGGCTGGTTTCGTGCGTGAGGCCGAAGAATACGCCCTTTGCCGCGGGGTCGTTATGGGGCGTCCGTTCGCCTGAAAGATAGGGGAGGAACAGCGGTACATGGTTTGCCGCATCGCCGTCCTTGGTCACGGCTTCGATTTCGTCCACCAGATCGCCTTCGCTCGCTGCGCCGGTCAGACGCGTGGCCCAGGTGAGGCAGCTTGCCGCGCTGAGGATTACGGACATTTGGTGCCACGCTCCGGGCAGGCAATGGCAGAAGGTGTGGACGCCGCCTTCGGGGTTGGGCGCGTAGGAATCGCACGCGACGAAGTAGACGCCGGAGGTTCCTAGCGACAGGAAGGCCTGTCCGGGCTGGACGACGCCGACGCCCGCCGCGCCGGCCGCGTTGTCGCCGCCACCGCCCGCGACGGGTACGCGGCCGATCCCCCACGCCTCGGCGGCTTCGGCTCGCAGTACGCCTGTCGCTTCCGTGCCATCGTAGAGTATTGGCATGTGTGACGCGTTGAGGCCGCAGGCTTCGAGCATGGTATCCGACCAATCGCGTCGCGCCACATCCAACCACAAGGTTCCCGCGCTATCGGAGAGGTCGGACGCGTAATCGCCTGTCATGCGCAGGCGGACGTAATCTTTCGGCAGAAGTACTTTTGCCGTCGCGCCGAATACTTTGGGCTCGTGATTGCGCACCCATGCTAGTTTGGGCGCGGTGAACCCCGGCATGGCGACATTGCCTGTAATCTCGCGGGAGTTGGGCGCCGCTTCTTCGATGGCTGCGCATTCTGACGCGCTGCGGCCGTCGTTCCACAAGATGGCTGGCCGCAGTACTTGTCCGCTTGCGTCGAGCAGCGTTGCGCCGTGCATTTGGCCGGAGAGACCTACTCCCTTCACAGCCGAGAGCGCGGTTGGCGCGCGTTCTTTTAACTCGGCGACGGCTTCGAGGACCGCGTCCCACCAACTTTGGGGGTCTTGTTCCGACCAGAGATCATGGGGGCGCCGGACGCTAAGCTCGCCATTTCCTTCTGCTTCGGCCACGCCGTCTTCGTTCACGAGGACCGCCTTGACGGCAGAGGTGCCTATGTCGATTCCCAAGTACACGGAAGATTCTCCCGTCTCAGATCAACTCGTTTGCGCCAAGAGAGCGTGTAGACCTATGATGGTTTTCGCGTCCTTGAATGACTGCGACCCCAACCCTTGGCGCACCTCGGCCAAGGTCATGCGAACTAATTCGACGTCCTCGTCTTCCTCCAACGCCTGCTCGCCCGCTTCGAGGTCGAAGGCCAAGAACATGTAGACGACCTCGTCGAGGATACCCACTGACGGAAAGAAACTTCCAGCCGGTACGAGGCGCTCCGTCGTGTATCCTGTTTCTTCTTTCAATTCGGTGTGGGCGCGGCGTTCGGGCGTGTCGCCTGTTTCCAGTTTTCCGGCGGGAATTTCGAGGACAAATTTTTCCACGGGGATTCGGTATTGGCGCACGAAAGTGACTTCGGCGCCATCGAAGGGGACAATCGCGACGGCGCCTGGGTGACGGACGACTTCGCGTTGCGCTTCGCGGCCACTGGCCATTCGCGCCATGCCGTTTTCGACGCTAACGATACGGCCTTTGTATTCCGTCTTGCGGTGGAGCCAGGTTTCCATGAAGGCTGGCATCCTTTCTCGGCTAGGGTTCAGAAAAGGCCGTCATCATCCGTATTGACGGAGGCGGTTGCAATCTTTTCGAGCGCGGCCGCGGGCAAGGACATGAAACGATGCAGAGGACGCAAACCTAGAAAATGCCAACTTGAAGGAAAGTGGACAAGAAGTGCGAAAAATAACTGTATCTATATTCAGTATTTTGTGCTATGCTGAGGAGACGATGAAGAAATACCGCTAGAATTTTGAAAAATATGACACAATATATTGTGGTTTGCGCGTCGTCTAAGCAGAAAATCGACTAGGCTCTCATGCGCTTAGCTTGAGTGTAATTGTGGCGGCAAACTGACTGTCCCCGCTTTTAGTCAGGTTCGAGGACACTGAAATGGGTCGGATTCTCCGCCTGGCGGACAGAATATAGCCAATTTATCAAAAGGCTTGACATACAAGATATTGTATGTAATAATATAAATAGTCCGATATGTAGTATAAAATGACTGATTTTCGATGGTTAAGAGGAACTATGAATCTGGAAGCGGAATGGAATTCAGTCGTTCCCCAAAAAAGCCTTTACAAACTCCCGGTGGACGCCTATAATGCCGCCCTCTCGTCGAGGGGTACGGCGCGAAAATGGCCTTCGAGAGGGTTGAGTAGAGTGTTGCAGCGGCATTTCTTGGTGTATCGGTTGAATTGTTAGTTTTGGGCGATCTATCTTTCGGTCGCATTATTATTGCTTTTATTGAATTTGTGACAATTGAATCGAATTCGAGCCTAAAGGATCCTTCGTGAAGTTTGTTGAACCCAAAGTCTTTCTCGTTGGCGAGACCCGGATTATAGAAGAAGGGCTTCGCGGCTACCTCGAGCATGTGGGCGTCCCGAATTGGTTGAGCGACGCGCCGAGCGATTCGGAGAAGCTTTGCGAAGTGATGGGGCGGCTGTGCTACCGCTCCTTTGAACCGGGCCTGAACCCGAACGTCACGAAAGTGCGCGAGGGCAACGAGAAATATCTGGGCCATGTGCTTGAGGTTGGCCACGGAAGCGTTATCGAACATCCGGTGCTCAATTTCATCTTCGCCGATGTGAGCCGAGTGTTTACGCACGAGTTGGTCCGGCATCGCGCGGGTACGGCCATGTCGCAGGAGTCATTACGGTTTGTCCGTCTCGACCGGCTTTCGGCTTATGTACCGACGCATATTAAGGAAGACGAAGCGGGCATGGAAGTGTTTTCGAGTACGCTCGAGAAGCTCGAGGAAGTTCAAGTCGATCTGGCCAAAATCTATGACATCGAAAATGAAAAGAAATTCGATATCAAGAAGAAACTTACGTCCGCCTTCCGGCGCGTGGCGCCCATTGGCTTGGCCACGACTATTGGCTGGTCGTGCAATTTCAGGTCGTTGCGGCATGTGATCGAAATGCGCACGGACCCCGGAGCGGAAGAAGAAATTCGTTTGGTGTTTGCGCAGGTCTACGAGATGGTGGCGGAACGGTTTTCAAATCTGTTCGGAGATTATGAGGTGGAGGAGGTGGATGGGTTGCCTTGGGTTAGAACGGGGCACCGGAAGGTGTAAAGAGGAATCGGTGAAATGAGGACGAAAACTGCTGTGTGTTCTAGGTACGGCTATGAAGAGCACGTCGAAATGTTCACGCAACTGGAAGCCCAAGTAAAGCGGATCTCACTTGGCGCGCCTCGGTGCAAGAAGTGCGGAAGCACGGATGTGAGAATGTATGATTGAGACAGCACAAGCTGCGCGACCTCGCGTGTCCGTTAGCTCCGTGGTCGTCGGGTTTGAACACATGCGCCAAGCTGTACGCAAGATTATCGAGGAACTCGGCGGCGAGCCGGTCCTCATAAACGAAGATCTTGCAGCGAGTCCAAATTCCCCCAGAAACGTCTGTCTCGATGGCGTGGACAGTTCGGATATCGTTATTTCCATTCCCGGAGAGAGATGTGAGTTTCGGGCTCCTTCTGGCAAGCTAGTAATCGAAGAAGAGTACGAGTGGGCTTTGAGAGCGAAGAAACTGGTCCTGGTCTTCCTTCAGGATGTCGAGCGCGATCATGATGCCGTAGCGTTCGATTCGACATTGTCCGATTACGAGGATGGCAGATTCCGAGCACTTATTAACGATACGAAGGACCTTCAGCAACAGATAAACAAAGCGCTTGGACCGCAACTCGAGGTGCTCGAAAGGCAGCCTGTGAAAGAGGAGGATGTTAGGACTAGACTGCTTCAATTGCCACAGGTTGACCAACATTCCGCGGTCTTGAGGTTTGTGATTGCCCCCGAGCGCGAGGAGGAAGTGATCGATCCCCTTCAACTCGACGCTAGGAGCTTTCACAAGCGGATTATGGAAATTGCACACGAGATTGACCTGTTCGATTATTCGGAAGCCAAATGCGCGACAATGCAGGAAGAAGGTCTTTCGATAGCGCAGGGCTTTGATGAATATGGGAGCCAGCGCACCGAGAATTGGCGCCAAGTAATGATTAGCGAACTTGGTTGGATAACCGTGGACGCCAATATTGACCCGCGCGCTGATCACCGCACGCCCTTATCCGGGATGACGATTGTTGAAGCTGATATACGAAATAGAGTCGAGACAGTGTTTCGATTTGTGTCAAGACTCTTCGATGAACTAGACCGGAACAGGCGACACGTAACTTTTTTGTACGATGTTGCTTTCGGGAACGTAAAATCGAAAGTCTTAGTGCCTGATCACACGCCCCGATCCACTCTCAGTATGGGCCTTGGTCAGGATGACACGATAATCCTTTTCAAAAAACCGAAACGTGTCGTCCGAAATGATTTCATCGACCACGCCAACGAGGGCGAGAGAATGCTTCTTGCTTGTCGTCGTACGTTTAAGTCAGGACTCGACTGATGAAAAAAGAACTACTTAATTATCTAAAGCTACGAGATCAAACAAGCCGCCGTAATGACCTGGTGGCGAGATTAAATCTTGCGAACGTTGAGAACAGCAATTTCGCTTTGACATCTCGCACACGGTTGCTCGAACTTCCTGAAGACACCGAGGCGGAAGAAACGCCTTTCGCCCTATTTCTCTCAGTTTCTACCGATTATGACCCCGCGGCGCAGGTGGTAGACGTTCGAAATCGTGAACTGCGGGGCTGGTTGGATCGCGGTAAACGTGTATACGAACCGTATCCTAAAACATGCTTCCTTCCAAAGGAGCAGTGAACGATTTCAGACGGAATCATGTTTGTCGACAGGGAATACCGCCGGAATGGTAGGTTCGGGGCGTATCTCGTCGTCAGAAGGAATGGCATTGTAGAGATGGGTTTGAGCAGTCCGATTCTCACAACTTGGAAAGATGGGCCGTGCTTTCATCATGCAAGCCTTGCTCAATTGATTGTTTTGTTCCTGCAATTC
>CAYNZS010000095.1:0-14041 GCA_964401695.1 uncultured Nitrospirales bacterium | reverse complement strand
GTTAAACGATGCCGGCGGATCTCAAGATGACTCTTCCAAATGGGAAATCCGGGCTCATTACTTCTCGTTGCTCAAAAGCACGAATGTGGGACCGCCGCCCCCGGCGGTCGACCTATGCCGGAACTCTTCTCTCTGCCCAACGACCGCCAAGGTGGCGGTCCCACATTCAGGTGGTCCCCTTAACCTGAGCCGTGTCTCTTCCACAATTTGCCCCGACCCTGGGGTGGCGCTGTTAAGAAGCACTCGTCTATTATTTCCGATTGACGTTGTTTGAGGTGCGGGTGAGACCGCGAAGGTCCTCGCGCGTTCGACCCTCCCCCAGCCCCTCCTGTAGGTGTGCGTCACACTCGGCCTCACGCGGAACTTGACTGGATCCTTCTATATGTAGGACCATTTCCGGCTTACCCTTCTTTTTACCTTGCGAACGAGCACCATCGACTATGAACATCATCATTGCCGGCGGAGGCCGCGTCGGATATCACCTGGCGCGCCTTCTCAGTGAAGAACGGCACAATATCACGGTGATCGAGAGCGATCCCAATCAAGTCGAGCATCTCGACTACACACTCGACGTAAACACGATGCTAGGAAACGCTGGCGACGCCATGCTGCTCCAATCGGCGGGGGCGGGTTCCGCCGATCTGTTCGTGTCGGCGACCGGGAACGACGAGATCAACCTGATCGCCGCCGCGTTGGCGAAAGGTTTTGGGGCCAAGCAGGTAGTGGCGCGGGCGCATCAAGCCACCTACGTGGAATCCGACATTCTCTATGAAACGGTCTTGGGGATTGACTATATCCTGAGTCCGGAAGCTCTGACGGCAAAGGAAATCGTCACCTACATCGAAAATCCCGGGATGGTGGCTACGGAATCGTTTGGCCGCGGGCTGATCGAAATGCGGCATATGCGAGTCTCGAAGTGCCCCTTGAAGCCAGGTCAAACGCTCAAAGATATGGAACTACCCCCTGGGGTGCTCTTAGGCGTGATCGGCCGCGATGGGAAGACGGAGATCCCTCATGGTGACTCGACAATTCAGGAGCACGATCTGGTGACCTTGGTCGGCCGCAAGGATTCGATGGGGCCGATTGAAGCCCTGTTCCAGGGGGTCGAGGTGAAGTTGGAGAAGGTGGTTATCATGGGGGGCTCGACGGTGGGGCTGGGGCTCGCGCAGACACTGGAAAAGCGCGGCTTTTCGGTAAAAATATTCGACTGGAATATGGCCCGCTGCAAGGAGTTGGCCGCAGCGTTGACGAAAACGAAGGTCGTGTGTCGCGATGCCGCGTCGCGCCTGGCGCTAGAACAGGAACATGTGGACGGGGCCGACATTTTTGTGGCGGTGACGCGCGATGACGAACGGAATATCATGGCGAGTGTGTTGGCCAAGGAAGTAGGTGCGCGGGAAACGCTTGCCATCGTCCATCAGCCGGATTTCGCGCCTCTTGTGGACAGGCTTGGCATCGACCACGCGGTCACACCCCGCACCTCGATCGCGAACCGGGTGTTGAAACTGGTTGGTCTGAAGGACGTGTCCTCATTAGCGGTCCTGGAGGAAGGGCAAGTCGAGATTATCGAGTTCAAGCTGTCGGAAGAAAGCGCTGTCCTAGGCCGCCGCCTGTCGGAAATAAAGTTCCCGAAAGATTCTCTGGTTGCTTCGATCCTCCGGGGAGACAACGTGATCGTGCCAAAGGGGGACGACGAAATTCTCGCGGGCGATTCTGTCATCCTCATCGTCGCTGCCAAGTCACTTGAAGTCGCCCGGAAATTGTTCACGTAATGAACCTCCGCTTGGTCGCGAAATACCTCGGCTATTTTTGCATGGCCACCGGCCTGTTCATGATCCCTGCGGCCATTTGGGCGCTGGTCTACAGCGAGTGGCACGCGCTCGTCGCCTTCGCCGCCTCGCTCGGAATCGCCGCGGGTGTCATGGCCGCCTTGGCGCGCGTGGGCAAGAAGGCAGCGAACACCTTCACGCAACGCGAGGCCTTGGGGCTGGTCAGCCTCTCCTGGTTCGCCGTCGCGGCCATTGGCAGCCTTCCGTATATCATCTCCGGAGCGCTGTGGCCCGTCGACGCCTATTTCGAGAGCATGTCCGGCTTCACGACGACCGGTTCCACCGTTATTCAGGACATCGAGGCGGTTCCAAAAAGCATTCTCTTCTGGCGTGCGCTCACCCAATGGCTCGGTGGCATGGGGATCGTGGTGCTGTTTATCGCGGTCCTCCCCTATCTGGGCGCGGGTGGAAAGCAGTTGTTCCGTTCCGAATCGCCGGGGCCGGATCCGCGCGGGTTGAGCCCCCGGATCAGGGATACGGCTTCGATACTGTACAAGATCTACCTGGGCATGACGGGCGCGATGATAGCGGCCTTGTCGGTCGCGGGCGTTGGTTTTTACGATGCGGTCTGCCATACCCTAACCACCGTTTCAACGGCGGGCTTCTCGACGCGGCAAGCCAGTGTCGGCGCTCTCGACAGCGCGTATGTCGAGGTCATTATGATCCTGTTCATGGTCTGCGCGGCGACGAACTTCGCGCTCTTCTTCTCCATGATTCGAGGCAACCGGAATAGCCTGTACCACGATACGGAATGGCGTGTCTTTATCGGCGTTCTCGCGGCGGCAATTGTTCTTATGACGGGCAACCTCATGTTCGGTCAACACCAGGGCGGCCAAGGTTCCGACGGAGGGTATTCCCTGTTGCCTGCGCTGCGCGCGGCGGCGTTCCAGGCGACCTCCATTATGACGACCAGCGGCTTCGTCACGGACGATTTCGACGTGTGGCCTCACTTTTCGCGCGCCCTTCTGTTCCTGCTCATGTTTGTGGGCGGCTGCGCGGGTTCGACCGCGGGTGGTATCAAGATCCTGCGCCTCATCATCCTGGCGAAGATCGCGTATTGGCGGATGGAACAGACTTTTCGCCCGAAGACGGTCCGCGCCGTGCGCGTGAGCGGCCAGATCATTGGCGACGACATTCAGCGGCGTGTGTTGACCTTCTTGGTCCTGTACTTGATGTGGCTGGGGGGCGGCACATTGTTCATGTCGGCGCTTGGGCTTCCTCTCGAAACCGCCCTGTCCTCGGTTGTCGCAACGCTAAACAATATCGGCCCGGGCCTTCATTTGGTAGGTGCCTCAAGCGATTATTCGTCGATTCCGGCCGTTGGAAAACTATTCCTGACCTTGTGCATGGCGCTAGGGCGTCTCGAGATGTTCAGCGTCTGCGTACTGTTCGTCCCTTCCTTTTGGAAGCATAGTTGAGGGCATTTGTAGAGACTGTTTCGCAACGAATGGAGGTGACATCCCTATGGCAGACGAATTGATTCGGGCATGGTTGAAGGACCAACCGGTACCCAAGTATGAGACGACGCCTTTTGTCAAAGCGCCGCCTTTGTCCGAGTGTACGGTGGCGATCATTTCTACGGCGGGCCTTCGCCGCGACGGCGAAAAGAGCTGGAAGATGAACGAACCGAGCTTCCGCGTATTCGAACGCGCGGAGCGAAACATTAAGCTCGGCCATATCAGCCCCAACTTCGACCGCTCGGGCTTCGCCGCGGACATCAACGTGATGTACCCCATCGACCGGCTTGAGGAAATAGCGGCAGAGGGCCTCATCGGGGGCGTTGCGCCGCGCCATATCTCCTTCATGGGCGCGCAAGACGAAACGATGGAGACTATTCGCATGGACACGGGCCCCGCGGCGGCCAAACAGCTCAAGGAGGATGACGTGAACGTGGCGTTGCTTGCGCCCGTCTGACCTCTCTGTACGCGCACGGTCGGTGCGCTCGCCCATTCGCTCGAAGCCGAAGGAATCTGTACGATCATGATTTCGATCTTTCGCGATCACGCCGAGCGGATTCATCCTCCCCGCGCGTTGCACTGCGAATTCCCCCTGGGCCGCCCCTTGGGCGTCCCCAATGACGCCGCGTTCCAACGGCGCGTGTTGGATTCGGCGTTGGGCCTGCTCGCGGCGAAGGAAGGTCCGGTCCTCGAAGATTTTCCCAACGTTATCGAAGACTCAGCGTCGGAACCACTCTCATGCACGGTACCTCCGCGAAATGACGCGTCGTTGGCGCCCGCCATCGATGAAGCCCGCGGCTTACGCAAAGCCTACAACCGCGCCCTCGAACAAAATGGCCACACAAACGTGGGACGCCTGGCGGATGCCGATGGCATCGAAGGGCTGCTCGAGTCGTTTGTCAAAGTCGCGGATGGGGTGAATCTGAAAGAGGCGGGGTTCCCCCTCGACGACATTATGGAAGCCAGCAAAGATGTCATGAGCTACTACGAGGAAGCCGCGTCGGCTCTGGTCGATCATGTCCCCGCCGCGCGGGCCGCGGAGAGCTGGTTCTTCGAGAAGACCGAAGGGGCCGCGCTCATCCTGGCGGCCAAAGCGAAATTGAAGGAGGCCAAGTGGCCGGGCTGGATGCTGCTTACAGCGATGCATCAGCGATAGCGGACCATATATCGGGGCTGCAATAGAGCGTGGAACCCGGCCTGAGGCTCGCCGCAAATCCTCTCTAATCTCGGGCAAGCCAAGACCATTCGCAATATTCGTACCCAAGCCCTCGCGATGAAGACTCCTCTCCTGTTCAAATCTTAAAGTCGATACTGTATATTGTATTATTATATGATTACGTGCTACATTATGCGGTACGGTAATCAATTTGACCGTCCGACGACACACTATTCACTTGACGGACCCGAAACGGGAACTAACGAAGAGAGGTGCCGCTTTGAAGTTTCCAAGAGCAATTCCGTTCAACGAAGTGCGACTGCTTCTCTCAGTCGCTGTCGCGTCATGGAGCGCGAGCTGCTCCGGCGCCGATGAGGTTATTCGGCGCGAAATGGCGCCCGGTGCGGTGGCTATCGTCAAGTCCGGCCGAACCCTGGGGTTAGAGGTCAGCCCTCCCCGCGGCATCTCGGCACGCTCCTTCCTCCAGAAGTATCTCGCTATCGAGATGGGATGGTCGGCCTACGAAGGGAGGATGTCGGCCTTCGTCCCCTTCGAACGTCTCAAGCAAGATGTGCAGCGGGAAGTCTTGCTGGCGGTGTACCCCGAAGACGTGGTGACCTCCGATGGCTGGACGCACAGGGTGCAAGACGACCGCGAGACGCTGCTCACGCTCTCGGAGTGGTTGACCGGCGAAGCTGCCAATTCTCGGACAATCATGAAGCATGGAGGGAACGACCTGGACTCCATCAATCTGAGGGCCGGCCAGCTTTTCGTCGTTCCCATCGGGCTACTTCGCACGGCCATGCGCGCGCCGACTCCCGAACGCGCCGCGCCGCCCCCCTCCGAAACGCACGATACGGACCCAAACGACGCTGGGCTACTCGCCTACGGTTCGGATAGAAAAGGGAAGTACGCGGCCTACCGCCTGCGCAAGGACGAAAACCTTTTTACCTCCGTAGTCGTGCGGTTCACGGACATCAGCGAAACGGCAGACGTTCGGTCCGCCTGCAATCTTATCGAAAAGCGAAACCGAATCCGTGACACGCGAGACATGAAGATTGGGCAAGAGATCCGCATACCTCTCGGCCTGCTGTCCGACCGCTATCTGCCCGAGGGAACGCGGGGCCGCACGAACTACGAAGCAGCCGTTCAGGCGACCCAAGTCGCGAAGAGCGCGCGGCGCAACACGGTCCGCCCAATAGGGCGGCGGGCGCTTCTGACCAAGGTGGTCATCTTGGATCCCGGCCACGGAGGTAACGATCCCGGTGCCACGTTCCCGCCGGGTGCCACGTCTGGATTGCTTGAAGATGAGATCAACTACGATATTGTCTGCCGGACCCGCGAGCTGCTTGAAAACGCGGGCATGAAGGTCTACATGACCATGGTCGACCGCAATCAGGGCCTGAATCCCACGAAAGCCAAGTCTTTTCGCCACGATGAAGACGAAGAATTGACGACCAACCCGCCGTATAAAAACGACCGCATTCCCCCGATAAGCGCCTACCTCCGCTGGATGCGGACGAACGCCATCTATCAGGAAGAATTGAGGAAAGGCACATTACCCGAGGACATCCTCTTCATCAGCGTCCACACGGACTCAATCATGAACTCGAGTGTGCGCGGCTCGATGATCTACGTGCCCGACGCCGTACTGCGCCGCAAATCGGAGGTAGGCACTCGGTCGATCTATGCGCGGTACGAAGAAGGCCGCAACTTCAACCGCTACAGCGCAACCGTTGCCGAAACGATTCGGGACGAATCCATGTCGCGCGCTTTTGCCGAAGTGCTCCTCGAGGAACTAGGCAAGAAACGAATCAAACGGCACGATCGAGGCGACCCCATCCGCTCGAAAATCCGGCGTCGAAATAAAGTATTCGTGCCTGCCGTAATTCGCTTCAACAAGGTTCCCACGAAGGTACTCATCGAGGCGGCCAATTTGGTCAATCCCACCGATCGGAAGTGGGTATCCGACCCGTGGTGGCGTCAGCAATTCTCCCTCGCCATCACGGACGCGGTGAAACGGCATTTTGGAACCTCCCAGCGGACCGCCCTAGCGATGACGGACTGACCCGTTCCCCTTGCTGTGCCGCTCTCGAAGTCTATGAAAGCCACGGAAGATAAGTGCCCCTCCGCTCAATCGCGCCCCACCCCGTGCCGCGGGCAAATTGTGAAAGAAACACGGCTCAGGTTAAGGGGACCATCTAAATGTGGGATCGCCGCCTCTACGGTCGTTGGCCAGAGAGAAGACTTCCGGCATAGGTCGACCGCCTGGCGCGGCGGTCCCACACTCGTGCTTTTGAACAACAAGAAGTTATGAGATCACGAGTGTTTCTTAGGAGGTCAAAAGGCGAGAGGAACCTCGTCAGAATGGCTTTACACGCCGTCGCAGTAGAAAAGCGGTGAGATATTCGGGTTAAATCTGTCGTCCTGAACGAAACGAAGGATCTCTCTACGCAAGAAGTCCAATGAAATGGAAAAGATACTTCGCTTCGCTCAGCATGGCGGGTAAGATGGGAATAGCATGGATCAATCTCCCTCCCTGGTTTAGGGAGGGGTCAGGGGAGGGTCGAACGAGCCAGGATCTCCGCGGTCTCGCCCGCGCCTCAAACAACGTCAATCGGAAACAACACACAGGTGTCCATCAGTGGTTAAACGGGGGGCAGAGCGGATGTTGATAGCAGCGCCCTTTAGCCGTATTATGGCGAAAAGCCGATCGCGGTGGCTGCGGGTACGCCTACAGGGGGCTTCTTGAGACAACGCAACAGATACGAAGGATAGAAGATTTCATGAAACGGATGCTTGTTACGACGGCCCTATGCGTGGCCCTTCTCGCGCCGACCGGCCATGCCGAGGACGACATTGTTATCGCCGATTTCGAGGGTGGCCGCTACGGCGGCTGGAAAATCGAGGGCGAGGCCTTCGGCAACGCGCCGGCAAACGGTACGCTGCCGTACCAGACGCCCGTGTCGGGCTACGATGGCGAGGCGCTCGCCAATTCGTTCGTGGGCGGCGACAAGAGCACGGGCAAACTCATCTCGCCCGCATTCAAGATCGAGCGCGACTACATCAATTTCCTCATCGGCGGTGGCGCACACCGCCAGAATATCGCCATCAACCTCATCCTGCTTCGAGACAGCCGGTCCAGGGCCGTACGCACCTCGACGGGTCCCAATGCTTCGCTTGGAGGAACCGAGGCACTGGAGTGGGAAAGCTGGAATGTCTCCGATTACGAGGGCCTCGACGCCCGGATCGAGATCGTCGATAATGCTATCGGAAGATGGGGGCACATCACGATTGACAATATAGTTCTGAGCGACAGGAGCTTCGCGATGCAGCGAAAAGATTTCAGCCGCGAGATCGAGATCGTACAAGACTACCTCCACCTTCCCGTCAAGATGGGAGCCCCCACGCGCCTCCTCAGGCTCAAACGGGAAGGCGCGTCGCTCCGGGAATTCGTAATCGAATTCGCGGCGGGCGAGCCGGATTTCTGGGTCTACCTTGAGACACATGATTTCCGCGGCGAAACCCTCGTGCTCACCACCCAACAAAGACGAGGCGACAACGCCAACGTGCTCGACCGTGTCTCCGCTGGCAACACGCCCAAGAACTTCGACACGTACTACACGGAGAGGCATCGCCCGCAGTTTCATTTCACGACGCCGCGCGGCTGGAACAACGACCCCAATGGGATGGTCTACTACAAAGGCGAGTACCACCTCTTCTACCAGCGCAACCCCTTCGGCTGGGGCTGGGGCAACATGACCTGGGGCCACGCGGTCAGCAAGGACATGCTGCATTGGACCCAACTGGCCGACGCGTTGCACCCCGACGCAACGGGCACGATGTATTCGGGCACCGGCGTGGTCGATAAGGACAACACCTCCGGCTTCAAGACAGGGGAGGAGGATCCCATCGTACTGTTCTACACCTCTGCCGGCGGCACAAACCCTTGGTCCAAAGGCGTACCCTTCACCCAATCCCTCGCCTACAGCAACGACCGCGGCCGCACCTGGACCAAGTACGAACGCAACCCCATCGTCGAACACATCCGGGGCGCCAACCGCGACCCCAAGGTCCTCTGGCACCAACCCACCCAGCAGTGGGCCATGGTCCTTTTCCTCGATCAGGGGGAATTGGCCTTCTTCACCTCCACCAACCTCAAGGACTGGAAAGAGCAGAGCCGGCTTAAGGGATTTCACGAGTGCCCCGAACTCTTCGAACTCCCCGTCGACGGCGACGAGTCCAACAAGAAATGGGTCCTCCATGGCGCGGCCGGCAGCTATTTCATCGGCCATTTCGACGGCAAGGTCTTCACGCCGGATACGGAGATCATCAAGTACAACTACGGCAACGCCTTCTACGCCTCGCAGACCTTCAGCGACATCCCGGCGGAAGACGGACGGCGCATCCAGATCGGCTGGGGACGGATCGCGACTCCGGGCATGCCTTTCAACCAGATGATGGACTTCCCCGTCACCCTCAGCCTCAGGACTACTCCGGACGGCATCCGCTTGTGCCCCATGCCCGTCAAGGAAATCGAGACGCTCTACACAAGCGAGAAGATCTTCACTGAGGAGAAGGCCGAACCCGGCAGCAACCTGCTCAGCGAGTTCGCGGGCGATCTTTTCGACATCGACGCGGATATCTCCCTCTCCGAGTCGGGCAGCGTGGGCTTCCGGATCCGCGGCTTGGAGATTACCTACGACACAGGGGCGCAGGAACTTAAGTGCGGCAAGAGCGCCGCGGCCCTTAAGGCGAGCGACGGCCGGATCCAACTCCGCATTCTCGTCGACAGGACTTCGGTCGAGATCTACGCCAACAACGGCGAGGTCTACATGCCCCTGGCTGCCGTTCCCAAGGACGATCGGAACAAGGGCCTGGAACTCTTCGCCGACGGCGGCGCGGCGCAAGTCAACTCCCTCGCTATCCGCGAGCTCAAGTCGGTCTGGAAATAGCGGCGGCAGAGCGTGTTCTTCAGGGAACAAGGAGGCACGACTAAGCAATCTACTTCGGTCGCCCGAGGCTCAATCTTGTGCGTTGATTTCGAAAGGCGGAGCTTTGTCGTGGCCTGCGAGCCATACGATCGGGAACGCAATCTTCCTTCTCCCAGTTTCCCGTGGCGCGGGTCCGTTCTCGCTTTTGCGGACTGTTGACGGTGGTCGGGCCGCGTGTGATATTCTTGCTGTCGGTAGGCGGCGTGTCCCCGAAAACCGGGGCTATGCTTCCCGATGCGATGAAATCGGACGGGACTGGTGTTTGCCTTTCCGAGGGCACAGATGCCTCGGCCGGAGTTTGGTTCCGTAGTGGGTACCCTCATGATGAGCTTCGAACTGGCGCGAATTCGCCCCGCAAAGCGCCGGGCGTCTTGCCTAAGTCTCTCGCTACGACCGAAGGCCCGAAAGTGTAGAACCGATGGCAGATGAATCATGAAAGCACAAGGCATCATCATACTCGTTCTGGGCGCGTTGTTGTTGATTACCGTGTTTGGCCTTATCGGCATGGAGGGAGACGAGCGTGAGTATGAGTCTGATGAGGATTTTATCGCCCAAGTGCGCGCCGGTTCCCGAGAAGGGCGGGGGTCCACCTCGACAACCGCGAGCCGCCCCCCCTCCGTGGCGGGCAAAGACGATTTGGTGGCCAAGATAGACCTGGAAGCGCAGGTCCACGATATGGGAATCATCGCGCGCGACGCCCTCTCTCACGGCCAGCTGAAGGTCTACAACCGGGGCAAGATCTCTCTACGAATACGTAAGATAGATACCCAGTGCAATTGTACTACAGGCTCGCTGCCCGATAAAATCCCGCCGGGCGGCGAAGCCAATCTGGAAATCACCGTTAACCCATATCTCATTCCGGGATTCTATTCGAGGAAGATCCTATCGATTCACAGCAATGACGCCGTGCGCTCGGTCGCGCGGGTAGAAGTGCGTGCCCAGGTAGACCCGGAAGTCTCGGTCGATCCGAGGGTGCTGGATTTCGGCGCGGTGGAATTCGGCGATCTGCCTGAGCGGAGCGTACGAATCCGCCAGCTGACAGAAGAGGATTTTGTTATCTCCCGCGTCGAGGCCAAGGACGCGGAAGAGATGCCCTTCGTAGTTACTCATCAGGAGATTCCGGAGGAGAATTGGGCGTACCCCGGCAAGCGAGAGTATGATGTCCGCGTGGCTGTCTCGCCTTCGGCCGGCAGGGGCGATCATACGATCGGCCTTGTTGTCCACACGGACAGCTACAGGCGCTTGAAGGCGTTTGGCATCAGAGTCGAGATGGCCTTGCAGTAGGCAGTTTGGAGCAGTCAGAGAAAGCGCGGCAATCATTTTGGAGGCGTGGCAAATCATGAAAAGTATTGGCATCGTACTCGCGGCGGTAGCGGCCGCCATCGTTGGGGGCTTCGTGACCTATGTTGTCTTGAGCATGGGAGACTCTGAAGCGCCCGAGCCTCTCGCCGCGGCAAACGCCAATCCGAGCGATGCGGCGGTGTTGGTTCCCACGCTCGAAATAGTCCCATGGACCAACGCGGCCCAGGCTCGCGATACGGCCCAAGCTAGCGATGCGGCCCAAACGGTCGCGGGCGCCTATCCCCGGATCGAGTTGGAGACGGACCTCTACGATATGGGGGTCATTTCCAACGACAGCAAGGGCGAAGGCCGCATCAAAGTCTACAACCGCGGCGGCGCTCCGCTGAAAATCTCCAAAGTAAATACCTCGTGTGGATGCACCACAGGGACCATGTCCGCGGATGTCATCGAGCCGGGCGGTGAAGCGTATATCAACGTAATTGTGGATCCGTTCCGCATTCCGCGATTCGACTCGACTAAGATACTGACCGTAGAAAGCAACGACCCCGCGAACGACGGCAAGGCATCGGTGAAGGTGAAGGCCAAGGTCACGCCAGAGATCGCCTGGGAACCCGAGAAAGTCGACTTCGGCGACATTGAGAAGGGCCAGTCGCCGGAGCGTACCGTGCGCGTTCGCCAGGTGAGCGACGAGAAGTTCGAACTGCTTAATGTGGAAGGAAGCGACCGGGGCCGATTCTTTGACGTGTCGTATTCGAAAGTGCCCAAGGACGCTTGGCGGACGCCCGGACGCGCTGAGTATGACATGAGGCTCTCGGTCAAACCGAGTGCGCAATCGGGACCGCGGCGGATGTCGCTCACGATGACAACCAATCTCCGCCGGCTCAAACGCGTCAATTATTCCGTCGCGATGAATGTTATCGGCGTATACTCGGTGGATCCCCAGACGGTTACGCTGCGCTCAATCAAGGCAGGCCAAAAGATCGAAAGTGTTCTTACGGTCAGTTCGGAGAAGCCGCTTGAGATGCTTTCGGCGGAATCGGGCAACGACTCTCTCAAAATGAGCTATCGCGATGGGGATGCTCCCAACACCTATGTGTTCGACGTGAATGTCGCCGAAAACATGAGCGCGCGGCTGCAGCAGGATGTGTGGAAGCTGAAACTCAGGTGCGAGGGCAAGGAATACACCGAAGTCGTGAAGGTGCTTGGTGTGCTTTCAGCGGATGCGGTCAAAGCCGCCAATCAATCGAAAGCGGCACCCCATGCCACGCGGCAGCCCAAACCGGTGAAGGCGCCCGAGAAGTAGCCTCGGACAATCTAGTGGTGTGACTCAAGCTGATGGCTCATTGCGTTCTAGAAATCTTCGCCGCAGTACTGAGCAAGAAAAGGACTGATGCAAGCGTAGCGAGGCACGAGCGGAGACGTGTCTGTCCCTTTTCCAGCATGAATGCCCTCAATTATGAGTCAAAACACTAGGAGAATCGAGTAGTGGAAGCAGTCCACGACGCCATCCGACAGAAGCTGGAAGAGTTCGGCCAGGAACACGTCTTGAGGTTTTGGGATGAGCTGGACGCCGGCGGGCGCGCATCGCTTACCGCCCAGTTGGAGGGTATTGATTTTCCCCTTGTGCAACGGCTCGTGGATACATGGGGGGCAGACTCGCCTCCGCCAGAGCCCTTCGAGACAATCGAGCCGGTCGAGGTGATTCCGTTGCCTTCGACGGACGATCCTGCCGCGCTGGAGGCGCTCGATGCCGGCGAAACGGCGTTGCGAGCGGGCCGTGTAGGACTCGTGCTGGTCGCGGGAGGGCAAGGTACGCGGTTGGGTTTCGCGGGTCCAAAAGGCTCTTTTCCGATCAGTGGCGTTACGGGCCGAACCCTCTTCGAATTTCACGCGGACAAGATTCACAACCTCCAGAACCGCTACGGCCAAACGTTACCTTGGTACATCATGGTGGGCGAATCTAATGAGGCGGCCACGAAGGAGTTCTTCCGCGAGAAGGCCTACTTTGGACTGAACGAAGCCGACGTCATCTTCTTCAAACAAGCCATGATGCCCTGCGTCAGCGGCGACGGAAAGTTCGTTCTCGAAGCGCCGGACCGCCTCGCCATGAATCCCAACGGCCATGGCGGCTGCATTCCGGGCTTGGTCGAAAGCGGGATCGCCGCCAACGCGCGCGGACGCCGCATCGACACACTGAGCTATTTTCAGGTGGACAATTGGGCCGCGAATATCGCCGACCCCTATTTCATCGGCTACCACCTGCTGCGCGGGGGGGACATGTCGTCGAAAATCGCCGCGAAGACAGGGCCGCGCGAAGCGGTCGGCGTCCATTGCGTGTGCGACGGCGTTTCTCAAGTGGTCGAATACACGGAACTCGACATATATCCCACGCTACTCGACACCGGCGCTCAAGGTGAACTGATCTATCCCGCGGGAAATACTGCCATCCACGTCATATCCGTTGACTTCGTCGAAAGCGTCTACGACGCCTTCGAGGATTTTCCTTGGCATTGTTCTCACAAGAAGATCCCCTGCATCGACGATGCCGGCGCGCGCATCGATCCTGCTGAACCGAACGGCTACAAATTCGAAACCTTCGTATTCGATTCGCTGCGCTACATCACGCATCCGCCCGTCGCCCTCGAAATCGACAGGACCACGGAATACACGCCCACCAAATCGATGACCGGCGTTGACAGCGTGGAACAAGCCCAGAATCTCATGACGGCTATGTGGAGCGGCTGGTTGGAAGCCGCCGGCTGCGCCGTGCCGCGCGCCAACGACGGAGCGGCGGTAATCGACATTGAAATAAACCCACGATTCGCGCTCGACCGCACCGAGTTTCTCGAAAAAACGCAAGGGTGGGATTGGCCCAACAAGGGCCGAATCCTCATCGGGCCGGACGGGGCGCTTGACTGAGGCGGCGAAAATCGCCAGGTCACCTAGCGCTTCCGACGCGCTACACGCGCACGTCGGAATCCGCTCCGAGGCGGTTGGCGTTGCGTTCGAGCGCGGGGCCTAGCTGAGACTCGGCGAACTCGACAACTTGCTCCGGCGCGCGCCCGACAAATTCCTTCATGTCGAGCACGGCGTCGATTTCGTCTTTCGTCATCCCGATGGCGGGATCCCCCGCGAGGCGCTCTAGCAGGTCGTTATCCAACCCTTCCTCTTTGACCCGCGCGCCGGCGGCCTGCGAGTGGGCGCGAATAGCCTCGTGCAATTCCTGTCGGTCGCCACCCTTTTTCACGCAGGCCATGATGATGTTTTCCGTAGCCATGAAGGGCAATTCGCCGCGCAGATGGC
>CAYNZS010000094.1:0-14085 GCA_964401695.1 uncultured Nitrospirales bacterium | reverse complement strand
TGCTTCAATCTCATTGGCTCCGGTCGCCGACGGGTCCATATGGGTAATCTCGGCTTAAAGCTGACGTAAGCTGTTTCCGGGACTCGTGAGGACGGATCCGGCAAGAGAGAGGACCGCGAATTATCGAGGCATATGGCACTAGTTACAGGCAATGATCCCTGCGCGGAAGAATAGTCGCGATAACCTCTGTTCTCGTAAAATAAGGTCCGTGTGAACTCTCGCCGATCCGGGGATCTCAGCACATTGATCTCGACTACGCTGGATTCTTTCGGGTCAAGGGCAGCCCCTATCTCCAACGAATCCCCTCGATGTTGTCCAGGACAACCTCCTCATTGGCCGGCAGGACCATTTCAGTTACGCTGACGCCCTCTCCGCGCAAGGACTTATATTCGCTGGCCGGACTGACATGCAGGCGATCGCCATCGCCGATAGTTAGCCGCACAGGCATCGTCATCAAAGAAGTCTTTATCCGTCTCTTCGCCGTATGCGTGTCTCCGCCATCCTCTTGCCAGGAATCAGGTATGGATTGATTCCCCAGGCGAAACCATGTGGGACGAAATATCGATCCGTTCATATTGAAGATACAGTAAACACCGCCCTTTCCATCGGAAATGGCCGAAGGAGCGTGAATCCCGGACGGGCCCACCGGGCCCTGGTTAAAGTTTCCTCCATCGCTAACGACAAACTTATTGCGGCGGGCATCATAGTCGCCGAAAAGATACTTGGCCCCACTAATGTGGCTGTGATGTATGAAAATGTATTTTCCCTTGCCACCTATCGGCAGGAAATAAGGGCATGCCCCATCGTCACCCACAAGAGAATAATCATCTCCCTCTATGAAAGGATGCAGGTACTCCCAATCCGTGAGGTTTTTGGATCTCAGCAGGTGATTCATCCTCATCCGCCTATTTCCGTGGCCTGCCCGGTATTGACCCACTCCACCAATGATGAAATAGTAGACGCCCTCATTGTTGAATAGAAATGGATCGCCTAGATCCTTCTGTATAACAGAGCCTCCGGTTAGCTTATCCCAATTCAGGAGCATAGGATCCTCTGATACGGCTAGCATTTCTCCTTCGGCCGAGCCGCCATACATCACGATGGCGCGGCCATCTTCGACAAGTATGGAACCCGAATTGCAGTGGGGTTCAGGGCCCGGGTATAGGGCATAGGGCAGATCTTCCCAGTGAATGAGGTCTTTGCTAATGGCGTGGCCCCAGTGATTTCTCGGGTTCTCAGGGGGCCTCACCTGGTAGAAAAGATGATAGTAACCGTTCCAGTAACACGATCCATTGGGATCGCCATGGCCCTCCGGACTGGTGAAGTGATAGCGTGAACGATGCCGGTCACCGGCCAGCTTCTGCCGCGACTCGGCGAACCGCCGCATGAGAGGATTCGCCTTCAATTGTGCCCGCTGCTCTTCGAGCGTATTGGCGAAGGTAAACTTCGGCACACGCGAGGTGTAGTCGGAGCCTTTTTCGAAGCCTTCCGGACGACAGCGTGGCGGGTCACGTCGAGGTCGAAAGGTAAGAAAAGTCTCGACAGAGCGGCCTTCTCCATCGTCTCGCTACGAAAACCGGTGAGATATCCGGGTTAGTCTTCAGTACAACCTAGCTGCGCGGCGACAAAAAGGAAGAGCAAGCACGATCACAGCCCTTCCAGACCGTATCATAGCGGACTTTGAACATGCTATGCTGACAATGCGCTTGCGGTAAACGCAGGCGGCCTCTGTGGAAATCTCGGTTTACCATTGTTATACAGCGTAGGAGCGCATGTCATGATAAGCACTGTCGGCAGTATTCCTCTCTCGCGATCCATCGTATTTGCCATGATTGTTCTTTCGGTCCTGGCCGTTTCGGTGGCAGCGGATAACGATCGCCTCTCCATCGAGGTCAATGATGTCGAAGGGAAGCCCATCCCCCATTTCGACGTCAACGTTGTCCACCAGCAGCGTTGGAGCGGTTGGAATCGGGGCGTAGGTGGAAAGCTTCCACTGAGCGATAGGATCCGAACTACTGCGTTTGATTCTTACCCGGAACCGATCGAACTCTTCGTCCGAGCCGACGGCTATGCGCCGACGTTTGTACCGGTAAGATTTTACAGCGAGCGCGCCGTCGAAGAAACGGTACTTCTCCAAACGGGGCGCGAAGCACGTCTGAAACTGCATCCTCCAACCGGCCGCGCGTTGGACCATGGAATCGAACCCATCGTCTATCTTGGGCGTCATGCAAAGATAATAAGAGCGGCTCGGTATCGTGGATTGAAGAATGCCCCTCGAGAGGCCTCCGAATTCTATCCCACATCCGTTCGCAATCACGGCGACGACAGTTATTCGTTTCGGATGCAAGACGATACCCCGGACTTCTTCATCTACATCGATCGGGAGGGGTATCTGCGCAACTACGAAACCGGTCCATATTCCTCCGAAGATCTGGCGAATGGGGTCATTGATCTCCATTTACCAGAGCCGGCCAGCCTCGAGGTCATGTTCGAAACCGATTCGGCGGGTGGCGCCAACGATGGGCCTCCTGATTCCGAAGTCAGCGTCACGTTGTCGCGCCGCCTGAGGGGCAAAGCAAACAGCACTGAGCCGTTGGAATCGGCACGTATGCCCGGAGGAAGTATTCGGCAATTGTGGGACGATCTGCCGCCAGGGGAATATCGAGTTGACATAGACGCAAGTATCGACGAAGAAAGCGCGGACAAAGCTCCTCCGGGCTATCGTCCGTATCGTGATACGAGAGCTTTCAACTTGGCATCGGGCGACAGCAAATCCATCCATCTAGAGTTTGTGCCCTTTAGTGAGGAATTCTATACTGGCGATCACGCTGCCACTATAGAGCTTGGCCGACTGGAAGCGTCTCGTTCGACCCCACTTCCCTTCAGGTTGTCCTATTCCGACGTCCATTATGGAGAGATTGTTCGAGAAGAGGGTGTCGTTCCGAACGACGGCGTTCTACACTTCGAGGGCTTGACGGCCAACATGCGTCAAGCGAGGCTCGACTATTCCGACTTCAAATCTGAGGATCACAGGCACTCTCAATATCTGCTTGAAGTGGATGACGGTCGACTCGGGCGCTTCTTCTTTGGCATTGACGGGCCGGGCAAAACCCATGAATTCGCGTTCGATGTTGCGCCCGATGTGGGGCAGATGGCGCCTGACATTCAGCTTACCGAAATCTTCGCCGAGTGCAATCTTCGGCTAAGCGGTCTCTTTGGGCGGCCCACCCTTCTCGAGTTTTGGGCGACTTGGTCTGGCCCCTCCCAACAGCCCATGTCCCGCAAAGCCGAAATCATGAGAAATCAAGACGGCAAATCGAGCGGGCGCGCCAACATCGTGGCTGTCAGCCTTGATGACGACCTATATACTGTCCAGAAACATGTTCGCGATCGCGCCTGGGCGATGGTTCCCCACTACTGGGCTGGTTTTGGCCACAGCCGGGGTATCGGGTCCGAGGCGGCTAAGGCCTACGGCATTTCTGGTGTGCCTACCGCGCTTCTCATCGACGGGAACGGGGTCATTCGTTGGAGAGGGAATCCCACCGATATGTCAGTCGAGGACGAACTAGACAAGTTGCTGTCTGCTGGCGCCGACACGAACAGATAACGGGTTAGTTCGAGCGAAACCGACGTGCGCTCAGTCGAACCGAAGAAACCGCGCTCTGGTTCACGATCTGTCGTCTGATGCGCCGCGCCTTAATGTGAACTGGAAAGACCGTAGTGAACCTAGTGTCGGTGGGAACTCGAATTGCGGCCATGGGGATGGCAATAGCGCTGGCTCTGAGCGCGTACGCGCAGAAGCCCACGGGCGCGGCGGATGGCCAGTGGCAACACTATAGCGGGGGCAAGGGCAGCACGAAATATTCGGCCCTCGACCAAAATCAACACTTCAAATGTCCACAATATCGAGGAGGTTTGGCGTTGGAACGCCGACGGCGTATACCCGCCGGATGCGTACGGCGCGATCAAACGCGTCTCCATCGCCACCGGCGGCCGCCAATTTGTCTCTATAGACGCGGAGACGGGCAAGGCCGACCCCAACTTTGGCGACAACGGTTTCGTAAATCTCGAAGTGGGGCTGGGCCGCACATTCAACGTGTGGGCCATCGGTTGTAGTTCGCCTCCCATTGTATGCCGCGACACCATCGTTGTCGGCTCGGTCATTTCCGATGGCACGGCCACGAAGGCCCAGCCGCCAGGCCACATCCGCGGCTTCGACGCGCGCACGGGCGAGCAGAAATGGCAATTGCACACCATTCCCCAAGAGGGCGAATTCGCCAACGATACATGGCTGAACGGTTCATGGAAGTACACCGGCGGCGCCAATGCCTGGACGATGATGAGCGCCGATGAAGAGTTGGGCTACGTCTATTGCCCCACAGGCACACCGACAAGTGACTTCTACGGCGAATTCCGGCCCGGCAACAATCTTTTCGCCAAATCCCTCATCTGCCTGAACGCGGAGACTGGCGAACGCGTGTGGCACTTCCAGATGATTCACCACGGCATGTGGGATTGGGGTCTGCCCGCCGCCCCGAATCTCATCGGCATTGTAGTCGACGGAAAGCCGATCAAGGCCGTCGCCCAGTTGGGAAAAACAAGCTACGTCTACGCCTTCGATCGCGTGACTGCAAGCCCGTATGGCCCATCGAAGAGCGTCCGGCTACGCAGCCGCACCCCACGAAACCTTCCCCCTTCGACCGGCAGGGCGTGACTTTGGACGACCTCATCGACTTCACGCCGGAGTTGCGCGCGGAGGCGGAACCCATCCTCAGCCAGTACACCTACGGCCCGATCTTCACGCCGCCAAACGAAGTAACCGACGACAACAAGGGCACCGCGCTGCTTCCGCACATCACCGGCGGAGCGAATTGGATGGGAGCGACCGTCGACCCCGAAACAGGAATCATATACATTCCCTCGGATACCCTCATGTTCATAGTGGGCCTCCAGAAGAACATGAGCGGCTGCTCCGAGTTCACCTATGTTGGAAAACTATCCAGCATTACCGGCCCCGAGGGCTTGCCTATGGTAAAACCACCCTACGGACGTATTACTGCCATCGACCTCAACAAGGGCGAGATCCTGTGGACGGTTCCTCATGGCGACGGGCCCCTAGACCATCCGGCCATCAAACATCTTGACCTCCCGCCTCTGGGCTCCGCGACCAACGGCGGGCTCGTTCACGACGGCGGCGTGTTGACCAAGACGCTCCTGTTCCAGATTCAGCCGATTCTTGACGCGCGGTACAAGTTCCCCGGCGACACAGGCGTCGTTCGCGCCTTCGACAAGACGAACGGCAAGAAGATCTGGGAACACGAGTTCGACCGAACTCCCTGGGGCACGCCAATGACTTACATGCACGAAGGAAAGCAAGACATCGTCGCCGCCGTTGGCGGAGGTGAGCAACCCTCCGAACTTATAGCCCTCACGCTCAAGCGATAAGGACCTTGACCGACTTCGACACCTCCGAAGGGTCCGGGACACGCGCCGGGCCGCAGAGTATCTTTCCCCTTCTTCGGCTGAAGTCCAGGTGAGTTCAAACGCCAAGGGCGCGCCGACGGCGAAACTCAGCTGACGAGAAGATGAAAAAGTACTACAAGTAAATGCAACAATGCTATCGGGTCTCTATGTCTAAAGTATTGGATGGGGGGCATCGGAATCCGTGCGCACACTTGAAATCCATTCGCTCGACCTGAATACTGGGTGCCTTCGGCGTGGCTTACGCGTTTCTTCAAGTAGGAAGGTTCGGGACCCTCAGCCAGGGGCGCGAGCGGCCACCACATCCACAACAAGCAGCAATCTTACTTTCGGCACAATCAGGCGCATGAGACGCCAAAGGAGAGATCATCCATGGCAGTTCCAAAGGACAACCTCAATTATATGAAAGGGGACATGGCCAACCTATTCTCGGTCGCCGGAAAGGTCGCGCTCGTAACCGGGGGTTCAAGGGGCATCGGCGAGATGATCGCGGCCGGCTTCTTAGCCGGCGGCGCCAAAGTCTACATCAGTTCGAGGAAGGCCGACGTGTGTAACGCCACAGCCGAACGCCTGTCGAACGATTTCGAAGGAGAATGCGTTTCACTGCCGGCGGATCTCTCCGGCGTGAAAGGGTGTCAGGCACTGGCCGATGCGGTAGCTGAACGCGAAGGCAAGCTGGACATCCTGGTCAACAACGCGGGGGTTTCCTGGGGAGCGCCATTGGACGAGTTTCCGGAGGACGGTTGGGACAAAGTCTTTGACACCAACGTTAAGGGCGTCTTCTTCTTGACCCAGAAGTTGCTGCCGCTCCTTCGCGAATCGGCGACCGAGGACGAACCGGCAAGAGTCATAAACATCGGCTCGATCGACGGCATTAAGAATTCGCGATGGGATACCTTCTCGTATCCGCCCGCAAAGGCTGCGCTTCATCAGCTCACCCGCTTCCTTGCGCTGCACCTGATAAAGGAAGACATTATCGTGAACGCTATCGCGCCGGGTCCCTTTCCTACCGTGATGCTGAGCAGAGGCGTTGGCGGCAAGGGCGAGACGGACATCGACTGGAGTAAAGTGGGCCGGGGAAACCCCCGAAAACGTATGGGTACGCCCGAAGACATCGCGGGGTTGGCTATCTTTCTGAGTTCCCGGGCCGGCGCCTTCACGGTCGGCGAAGTCATTACCTGCGACGGTGGCATCGTTTACGCTTCCTGACCCACGCGTCCCGAAAATCAATCGCGCGCGGTCGCCCGATACGCCAGAAGCTCAATGAGATGAAGAGATACTTCGCTTCGCTTAGCATGACGGGCAAGACGAAAATAGCATGAATCAAAACACTAGCCCGGAAATCTCATTTAGACTCGCCCTCGAGCAGCTCGGCGAAATTCAGATTGTTGACGGAGCCCTCATTTGTGCTTATAATCGGCATCGTATCGCACCGGGACACTGATATGCTCGTGTCGATGGAAGACCGTGGCACAGCCAACTCTGCGGTCTCCGAAAGATTTACTGAAAGCAGGGATATATCGCCAGAAAGACATCTTCCCGCAGCCAGGGTTCACTCCCGAAGGGGTTCTGGCGGGAGTGGTGAAAAACCGAAGAAGGAAAAAGGGAGGTCTGCAATGTCCGCAGCAACAGTAATGTCAACCAAGCCAAACTACGAGGCGCCGGCACTGTTGGACTCCGTTGTATCCATGGAGGCATCGCCCCGCGTCGAAAGGCTGCGGGAGGATCTTCTGAATGCCACGCCGATAGCCTCGATAGATAGGATCCGTATTGAGACGCGGGTCCTCAAAGAGACGGAAGGCGAGCCGATCATTACGCGCAGGGCGAAAGTCTTCGCCGCGGTGGTGAGGGAGACTCCACTCTATATCTACCCCGAGGAGCTTCTTGTCGGATATCCCGGCGTCAAGCGGCGCTGTTCCCACGCTAATCCCAGCCCAGGCCTGGAAAAAAGCCTGGAGAAAGCGAGTTCTCAGCGCCGTGGCAGCATGGCGAACTTCGGATTCGACCGTCCTGATCTAAGGGCCCTCAGCGATGAAATCAAGACGGAGCTTAGGGAGGAAATCATCCCCTACTGGAATGCGGGAGGCCAGTGGAAGAAGTCCTTGCGCGTGAGCCATTACGGCCATAACATTGTGAACTTCAATAAGGTCCTCAAGAAGGGCTTCTCGGGGATCAAGAAGGAGGCCGAGAACAGGCTGGCCCGCCTTGACGTTGCCGATCCCGAGAACGCCAAGAAGGTCGACTTCCTAGAAGGCGTGATCATGGGCATGGAGGCAGCGGCTGAGTTAGGCGCAAGATTCGCCTCCAAAGCGAGAGAGCTGGCCGAACACGAAGAAGATGGCGTGCGAAAGGAAGAGTTGCTGCAGATCGCCGAGGTATGCGACCGGGTTCCGGCAAATCCAGCAAGGACATTCCACGAAGCAATCCAATCCTGCTACTTCACCTGGTTCCTTTCGATATGGGAATGCCCCACCGCTGGCGGCCAAAGTGTCGGCCGGATGGACCAGTATCTTGACTCCTACTATGAGAACGACCTCCGGGAAGGGCGAATCACCGAAGCCGAAGCTCAGGAGCTTATTGACTGCTGTCTGATCAAGCTCGAATACGCCCTTCCGGTTGCCGCGGTAACCGTGGGCGGTGTCAAACCCAATGGGCACGATGCCACCAACGCGCTGTCCTACATGTTTATCGAGGGCATGATGCACACGCGCCTGAAGCAGCCCTATTTCAGCGTGCAGGTGCATAACAAGATGCCCGATGCTTTACTGATTAAGGCAAGCCAGCTTTGCGCGCTGGGGACCGGCCATCCGCAATTCCTCAATAGCGACGTCATGGTCTCTCAGTGCTTCGCCCGGGGGGACACGGGCGGGCCAACGGTAACGCTGGAGGATGCCAGGTCAGGCGCCCCTATCGGCTGCAGCGAGGTTGGGATTCCCGGTAAGGAGTCAGGCTATCTTCACTATGGCGGCCCGAGCCTTGCTCTGATGATGGAATTGGTGATGAACAATGGCGTCAGACGTTCCGACGGCGAGATGATCGGGATCGAGACGGGCGACCCCCGGCAATTCGAGACCTTCGAAGAGGTGCGGCAAGCGTTTCACGATCAAGTGGAATTTGTACGGGAAAACTGCCAGATCAGCGGCCGCCAGAACGAGCAGACCCTAATCGACACGCTGCCGACCGTCTATGAGTCGGCGCTTCTTGATGACTGCATTGAAACGGCGACATGCCGCGAAGAGGGTGGAGCCCACTACAATTTCAACACGGGCTCGGTGAAGACCGGTTCAACGGATGCCGGCGACTCCCTGGCCGCCATCAAAAAGGTCATTTTCGAGGATAAAAAGGCCACCATGGCCGACTTGTGCGATGCCCTGGACGCGAATTTCGAGGGCTATGAGGAACTGCGGCAACTGCTGGAACGGGTGCCGAAATTTGGAAATGACAACGACTATGCCGATGAACAAGCGGCCTGGGTGCTCCACTTGTGGGTGGATGAGTTCACAAAGATGAAGAATCTGCGGGGCGGCTACTGCTCCCCCGGGGGTTCGCCCATGTGGAGTTACGTGCCGGTGGGCGATGGAGTCGGGGCGCTTCCTTCGGGAAGATTGGCGGGACAGCCGATTTGCGACGGTTCGTCGCCCAGCGCGGGCAAAGACCTGCATGGCCCAACGGCCGTCTTCAAGTCCATGGGCAAGATTGACAACGTCGAAGCAACCGGCGGGCTCATACTCAACATGCGGCTTGATCCCTCTACCTTCGGGACCAACGAGGGGGTCCGCCACCTCGCTGACCTGCTCAGGGCATTTGTCGACGAGAAGATATATCACGTCCAGATCAACGTGATCTCAACGGACACGCTGAAGGCCGCCAAGGAGGAGCCCGAGAAGTATGGCGATCTGATGGTGAAGGTGGCCGGATACAATGCGTTTTTCACGCAACTGGCCCCGCACGTTCAAGACAGCATCATCGCAAGAACTGTGCACGGCGAAGTGTAGCGGCGACTGGGGCGGCCATTGACGGAATGGCCGCCCGTCCGAGGGCAGAGCCGAAGCGATCGGGCCCTCGCTTACCGGGCTAGCGGGATATCAGCGTCTTCTTCCCGTCAGTTCGGCGATCCCTTTGGCAACGCGCTCCGCTCTGTCCGGATCCCACCACCAAGTGTCGAGCCAGACATCCCGTTTCAGCGGCAGGGCATTTTCGGGCTGGCCGAACTTGTCCCAATAAACCAGGCGGTAGCCCGGCTGCGCCAGGTTCGGAATCCAGTAGAAGTTCCAGAGCATCACGCGGTCGAAGGCGCGCGTCGCGGCGTAGAAGTCGCGCGCGTTGTTCGCCGCGACTACCTTTTCGATCAACTGATCGACTACGGGATCTCGGATGTTCATCCAATTCTGGGAGAAATCCAGGTCCGCGGAGGCACTGCCGAACCAGTTGCGGAGCGCAAGCCCCGGCCTCCAGGTTGGGATGTAGCTCGCCGCGCTACCGTCGAACTTACCGCTGCGCAACCGGTACAGCCAGTTCGAGAGTTCGGGTGAGCGCGCCGTGGTTCGGATTCCCAGCCGGTTCATCGCGCCGAGAAGCGGCATGATCCCGCGCATCTGCATCGGCGAGATGAAGATGAAGTCGGCCTCGAACGGCTCGCCGGTCTCGACGTTTGTCATCACACCGTCGCGAACCGCCCACCCAGCTTCCTCGAATAGTTCGAGCGCCCGGACGGCATTGGCGCGGCGATGGCCGTCCTTGCCGCTGGTGTCCGGGCCGCGCCATTCCTGGGTGAAGACGCGCTCGGGCAGTTAGTCGCAAAACGGCTCGAGCAGCTCAAGCTCTTCCGGGGTCGGCAGGCCGCTCGACGCCATCTTCGAGTTGAAGAAGTAACTGTCGGCGTGGCGGTAGAAGCCAAACATCAGCACACGATTGATCCACTCAAAATCGTGCAGCAGCCAGAGCGCCTCCCGCACGCGGATATCCCGGAATCGCTCCCGGTCGAGGTTCCACATCACCGCGCTTTCCATGCCCCACGGCCGGCGGAGGTCGACGAGGTCCTTCTTGAGCAGGCCGGCCTTCACTGCCGGGAAATTGTACCCGTTGACCCACTGCTTTGAGACGCCCTCGTTGCGCACATCGACCACGTTGCCCTTCAGCGCCTCAAGCATGATAGCATCGTCGCGGAAGTAGTCGAACTTGACGCGGTCCCAGTTGTAACGGCCCTTCATCACGGGGAGATCTCGGCCCCAGTAGTCCTCGGCGCGCTCGTAGGTCACGTGGCGGCCGAGCACGAAGTCCTTTACTCTGTACGGACCGCTGCAGAGCGGCGCCTCGATGCTCGTCTTCGTGAGGTCGCGTCCGGGCTGGGACCAGTAATGCTTGGGCAAGATCGGGAAGCGGCCGGACGCGATGGGCAGGTTTAGATTTCCCTCCGCGCCTTCCTTGACTTTGAAATATACTTCGCGCAGACCGATCTGCTCGACGGTGTCGAGTTCGAGCAGCGCCGTGCGGATACCGGCCGAGCCTTTCTCCATATAGAACTCGAACGTAAACACGACATCCTCGGCCGTGAGCGGTGTGCCGTCATGCCAATAGGCGCCTTCGCGAAGGCGGTACGCAAACTCCCTGTAATCTTCGGCGATCCACACGCCATCCGCCAAACGGCCGTAGTAGCCCTCGTTTTCGTCCGCCGTCATTTCGATCAGGCGGTCGTAGACGAGATTGCGTTGGGTCAAGAAGTCGAAGCCGGCGGCCACGCGGCCTTTGTCGATCATGTTGTTGAAACTGTCGAAAGTGCCTAGCTCGGGGAAACGCAGGAGCCCGCCCTTGGGAGCATTCGGGTTGACATACTCAAAGTGTTGGAAGTTCGGCGGGTATTTTAGTGGCTCGATGAATGACACGCCGTGCCCGTAATCGATGTCCCCGGCGGCCGCGGCTATCGACCCCAACAGTGCGCTCGCCGCGATCAGGTGACTCAACGCGTTTCGACGCATGGTCCGGCTCTCCCCCGCAAGATGCAGGCTCGACATATCCGCCGCATCTAAAGAATACGAAATGGACTGCCGCTAGCAGCATACCCGGGAGTTCATGCTGCCATCAAGTAAGCAGAGGCCATAGTCGAAACAGCAAAGCCGAAACGCAAAGGCCAACACAAGGGTCCAAACAAAGGGGGAATGGAAAACCTCCAACAGGCAGAACCGAGACCCAAAAAAGATAACAGAAAAATTCCCAAAAAGTGAAACTGATCTCTGTCGCTTCCCTACTTATTGGAAGGTCCCTAAGCAGGGAGGGGGATTGATCGCTTGGTTCGTTTCAAGTAAGCGCTCGAAAGACCAGTGTTTTGCTTGGGACAATTTTTGAAAAAGCCCCAAAGTCCCCAATTTCTTGCTTATGCCCTCGAACAGGCTTGGAAAGGTTATGTCGACACAATGCCTTAGCGCGGTTGCGTGACATATTCTTAGTCACGCGGCAACGGGCGTGACGCGTTGTGGGTCTTGAACTATGGATGGGTGGTATCATTGGGCTAGCTTGCGGCGAATTGAACTCGACGTTGAAAGGTAATTGATCTGCGCATGTCCGAAGACATCTATCCAGAATTGGCGCCCACACTGCGAAGGCGAACTGTCCAATGGTTCTTCATCCTCGTCGGGACGGTCTTTCTATTAGCCTTAACTCTCCTGATGGTCGGCGCCGTGTATCAAGTCATGGGTACGCGTCACGACCGCGAAGCGTTTCCGCCGCCCGGACAACTCGTCGATGTAGGCGGATACCGGCTTCACGCGCAGATCTCAGGCGGAGGCGCGCCGACGGTGATTATCGAAGCCGGCCTCGCGGGTTCGACGGCAGATTGGCCCCTCGTTGCGCCCGCCATCGCCAAAGAGACCCGCGTGTTCCAGTACGACCGCGCGGGGCTGGGATGGAGCGACCCCGCCCCTTCGCCCTCTACCCCCGATAGTATGATCCGCGATCTGAAAACTCTGTTGGACGCTCTGCAAATCGACGGCCCTTACGTATTCGTAGGCCATTCCATGGGGGGCTACCTTGCGCGGCTGTTTCAAGCCTGGCATCCCGAGATCGTACAGGGGATGGTCCTCGTCGACGCCGCCCACGAACGCCTGACCGAATCTTTGCCCGCGGAATCGCGCCGGCGCATGGACCGCAAGCGGCTGATGGCCCGCGCGCTTGCCGCCGTATCCCATGTCGGTGCGACCCGGATCGGACTCCACTTCTTCGGGGACAGGTTTCTCGCTCCGAACTCTGCGCTTGCTGTCCGCGAACTGGCGGTGCAGCGAAGTTCATACACAACCCCGAAATTCATGAGCGCAGCCGCGAACGAGTTTCGTGTCATCGACGAGCTGGCCAGGCAAGCCGGCGCTACGCGAGGTGAAGCGTGGACGATTCCAATTGCCGTCGTGACGCCCGGCGTACACCCGGATCTGCCCAAGTGGCCCGAATACCAGCGCGACCTCGCCACCTTGTCTACCGATTCGGAGTACCTGTTGGCCGAAGGATCCGGGCATAACGTTCATCTCGACCAACCCGGGCGGGTCATCGAGGCCACGATAAACATCGTCAAAAAGATTCGCGAGATCGACGCGTTCAGCGAAGCCAATCGCGTCGTCCCTCCCACGGAAGCTTCCAAGGCACCCAGCGTTATTCGCGTGAAACGAATCTGGGGCAAAGCGCCGACATCCCCAGAACGTTGAGAAAGGCATTCTCAACGGAGAACGAGTTGCCTACCAACCCTCGAGATCAACGAGCAGCTCCGCGCTGTTCTCGAACACAACGAACCCCAGCGCTTCGGCTTCCGTCCTGCACCGGGGCGCCATTTTGCCCGAGATGCGGATTTCCGGTGCAGACGCCACTTCGAAGCTCTCGACAGTCTTTGCGGTCTCTCTCATCATCGAGGCGACGGGCAGGGTCCACGAAAGATAGTCGTAGAAAAGCGGAACGACAAGGCCCCCATGTTCGGTGAGCAGGATGGCGTGATTGTCCGAAGCGCGCAACTCGGCGACCGAGTCGTAAAGGTTATGGTAAGCCGCCATCATGTCCGCGACGCGCTGCATTCGATAGGCCTCTTCCGCCGTATCGACGCCGTTTACGAATTCGAAGAACTCGGGGATGCCTTCGGCCTTCTTCGCATAGAACAGCGAACGGACGAGCACGCGAGGTCTTCGAAGTCTACTTGCAGGACTTCGTTAGGGGAATTATGGTCCACGCCAAGTCGCCGAGCCAGCTCGCGTTTCGCGCTGTAGTAACCGACAAAGTCTTTGACGGCCTCTGGCGTCAAACCTTTGCTCAGCAATACGCTCAAATCTTCGGCGAATCCGATGGCACGGCTAATCTCGCGCGCCACGACCTTTACCAGATGAAGTGGATTCCGGACGATTCGCTTCATCTCATGGAATGGGCTCATCGCGGCGCCTTGAGACCCTTGTTGAATCCTTGCTTCACGGCCTTCGTTTTCTTCATTTCACGTAGCGCCGCGATGGCGCGGACCTCCTGAATGCCGACCAGAGCCTTCTCGTGTCCCACGGCATAAAACTCGCCAAAATCGCTTTCGATAACCTAGAGCGTTTTAAGAAATTATAGATACGAAGCGGCACCAAAAAATCCTCGCGT